>NZ_BADY01000038.1:0-37630 GCF_000241185.1 Pseudoalteromonas sp. BSi20495 | reverse complement strand
TTTGATCAATTTAACGAATTAAATTGCACTATAACGTCGTTAAAAATTTTTATTTAGAACAACTAGATACAAAAAATTTTGCCTAGTCCTAGCGTAATTTTCTTAACGTTAAATAGACCCCATATATAAGCTGATTGGTATAAAAACCGAGCAACAAGAGTAAATTGCCCCTAGGCAGAGTCCTACGGGCTGCGGATGTTTAACCTCAAAAGATAAACATGCCTTGGCTCAATTCGCACTTTAAAAAGTCACACAACTGCAAAGTAACTGTCACACCCTTTTTTTATTCTAAGTAAATGGTAAACATGCCAATGCGTGAAAGAGGTTTATATGATTAGTATTGATAAAGTGATTGCAGCAAATTTACCACAATTAGAAAAATCACCAAAAGTAAAAGGCCTTGTAAAAAAAGGGCTGGGGTATCTGTTACATGAACAGGAGTTTGTTGCCTTTGGTGATGCTTACCCTCACTTGCAAGGTTTAGAGTTTGTTGAACAGGTATTAGATGAGCTTGATTTTGATACACGCTACAAACCTAAACAAATTGAACATATCCCCAATGAAGGTAAGCTGGTTATTGTTGCAAACCACCCTATCGGCTCTTTGGATGCACTTGCACTTATTAAAGTACTCTCAACTGTTAGACAAGATTTAAAGGTTGTAGCTAACCGTATGCTGATGTCGGTTACCCCCATGCATGAACTGTTACTACCCGTTGATAACTTATCTGGAACAAGTAAAAAACAAGAACTCAATAATATCCACCAACACTTAAAAAACGAAGGTGCACTGCTTATATTCCCTGCCGGTGAAGTCTCTCGTTTGAGCCCCACAGGCATAAAAGATTGCAAGTGGAATAGCGGTTTTTTACGTATGGCAAAAAAAGCCAACTGCCCCATTTTACCTGTTTTTATAAAAGCTAAAAACAGCCCTTTATTTTATGGCACATCAATGATTTATAAGCCTCTAGCGAGTTTGCTACTGGTCAAAGAAATGTTTAAGCAACGTCAAAAGTCATTGGAGTTTGAAATTGGAGCTTCAATTCCGCCTGAGTCTTATTTGATAGAAAATCTAAAAGATAAAGAAGTTGTAAACCTTATTCGTAAGCAGCTTTATAGGCTAACGTCTAAAAAGCCGTTACCACTAAAAACACAAATGCCTCTTGCTATACCTGAATGCAGAAAAGAGCTAAAAAAAGCGATTGATCAATGCCAGTTGCTGGGTAAAACAATCGACGATATGCATATTCACCTTTATCAATATACCGGTAGCTCTGCGGTGTTTAGAGAGCTAGGTCGATTAAGGGAAATTGCATTTAGAGCAGTGGGAGAAGGCAGCGGTAAGCGTCGAGATATAGATAAATATGATATGGATTATCAACATCTTGTATTATGGGATCCTACTCAATTAGAACTCGTTGGTGCATACCGATTAGCTTGTGCGCAAGATATAATAAAAAAACACGGACGAAAAGGGCTCTACACCGATAGCTTATTTTCCTATACAGAGGCTATGGACCCCTACTTACACCAAGGTATTGAGCTTGGTCGCAGCTTTGTACAACCAAAGTATTGGGGACGTAAAAGCTTAGACTATCTTTGGTATGGTATCGGCGCCTTTATTAAAAACTACCCACAATACCGTTACTTATTTGGCGCTGTAACCGTACCTAATACCCTACCAGAGCAGGCAAAAGCCATGCTTGTTTATTATTATCAACATTACTACAAAAACAATGTGCAACTAGCAATGCCTAACAATGAATTTAGACTAAGCGATCAACAACTAACACAATGCCAAACAGTGTTCAGTGGCAACAATGTGAAAGAAGATTTTGTAGAGCTTAAGCACGTACTAGCCAATATGGGAGCGCAAGTCCCCACGTTATTTAAACAATACACTGAGCTCTGTATGCCCGGTGGCGTACAGTTTTTAAGTTTTAGTATTGATCCCGACTTTAACAATTGTATAGACGGCTTGGTTTTAGTCGACCTGGAAAGCGTAAAAGAGAACAAAGCAAAACGTTACTTAAAAAAATAATAACTAGTGCAAAAACTAGAAAAATTTATTACAACATGTGTTTGGCATTCATGTTATCTCATTGCCTATTTATGCACAGTAACGGCATTGCATAGACGTGGCCGATTAAATAACCTGAACTCTGGATAAATCTATCTCAAGTAGAGTTCAGGCTAAAGGGTTCTTTCTAGGGACAATTAACTCTTTGTTGCTCGGTTTTTACTTATTCTTACACGGATGTAAGCCACTAGGGTAGCGCAGGAGCAGTTACCGAGCCCGCTAGGTTACAAACCTCGCGCCGCGATTAATCGACCCTAGATTGAACAAATTTCAATCCACAAAGATCAACACGCCCTAGCTATTTAAAAAAACCTGCTCGAGCAAAGAGCTATAAATTTCTTCTATTTTTACTAAATCACTTATAGGTACATGTTCGTTTACTTGATGTATCGTATTATTACGCACACCGCACTCTATAACTTGAGTGTGGTTATTTGCAAAAAAACGCCCATCGGATGTTCCACCGCTGGTACTGAGCAGTGGATAACAGCCTGTTTGCTTGTAAATAGCCTGCTCAACATGAGAAAGTAAACTCCAGTCATGAGTGTCTGCTGTATAATATGGCTCACACGGACGCTCCCACTCTATTGTAAAGTAATGGGCAAACTCACTAAGCGATTGTGTCAATAACGCTTTAATTGCCTCGCTGCTATATGCATGACTATAACGCACGTTAAAAGTAACCTCACAATAAGCTGGCACAAGATTATCAATAACGTTATCAATATTAATACCCGTTACTTGCAATGTGGTTTTTGAGCTTTGTTCATCAAGTTGCCACGTTTGTTCACTCAAGTAATTAACTATTTTAGCAGCTATAAAAGCTGCATTGATCGTATTATCAGGATAAGCCACGTGCCCAGCCTTACCTGTTACCTTAATACGAGCAGAGAGTGCACCTCTTCGCCCATTCTTGATAGTGTCACCTACGCACATATGGCCGGTTGGCTCTCCAACAATACAGCCATCAAGTACAACACCTTGCTCGGCCAGTTTATTAACGATTACTTGAGAGCCAAATTCAGCCTCGCCTTCTTCATCAGATGTAATAAGCCAATACAATGTTCCTTGCTTATTCTCACTATTATTAATCAGATTATTTGTTGCACTAAGCATTGCAGCCACACCACCTTTCATATCTGCAGCGCCTCGACCATACACTGAATCACATACAATATTCCCTGCAAAAGGTGGACTTAACCATTGCCCTGTTGCTGCTGGTACTACATCTATATGCCCTGAAAAGGCGACGCATGGTCCGGTTCCAAAACTAATTGAAGCGATTAAATTACTCACGCCGTTTACATTAAAATGCTCACACTGTAATCCCAAGTCACTCAATTCTCTAGTAAGCCAATCAATTGCTCCAGCCTGATTAGGTGTAACAGATTCAAATCGAATAAGCGTTTGTAAATATGCAACAACGTCGCGTTGGAATTCTCTTTCACTGATTGCTTTATCAAAAATAGCGATAGCCATATCAAACGCCCTTTATTGCTTAGCCCTAACTTTAGTTAAGAGACTCACGAAAATATTGAGTTATTATTAAAGCCTGAATTTATGACTAAGCGATGTCAGTATTAATACACAGCTGTGACTATTTTTTATATTTTATTATTATAAGATGTTTAACTTTTGAGGTTAAATTTACAGCAAACTGTGTGGCAATCAGGTAAGGCAGAGCCTAATCATGAAAAAAAGAGACGTCGTTTTCTCGATTCTGGTTAAGAGGGATTTATAACTTTTGCTACCTAAAAACCTGAACTTGCACGCACTAAACACATTCAGAACAGCGCTTTTAGTTATTTAAGAAATCAAGAGTCAAGTATCTCTGTCGCTAATCAACATCAAAATTAATCTAAATCAATAAAACACTTCACAACGTTCAAACATTTTTGAAACTTTGATCTAGGACAGGTTTTGAACATTTTAAAACTGCAATAATAGCGTCAATCAAAAAGTAGTTCTTGGAGAACAACATGAAAACCACTATTAGTATTGCATTACTGACTTCTTTATTAGCACTTTCTCCTGCTGCACACGCCAATTTTAGCGTAAATGTGGGGGCTATTAACATTAACCCTGATAACAGCAACTCAAAAATTAACGAAGCACCGACTTTAGGTCTAAAAGGTGATTCTGATACGCAACTAGGTATTACGCTTGACTACGCATTTAACGACCAATGGGTGCTAGAGCTTATTGCAGCAACGCCATTTTCGCATGATGTTAATGGTACTGGTGGGCTAGCGGGTAATAAAATCGCGAATATAAAACAACTCCCCCCTTCACTTATTGCTCAGTATCACTTTTTAGATACAAGTTATGCATTAAGACCATTTGTTGGTATTGGAGTTAATTATACAACATTCTTTGATGAGCAACCGTCGCAAGCGCTTAAAACAACGCTTGGTACAAATGATGTAGAAGTAAAGTTAGACGACTCATTTGGATTTGTAGCACAAGTAGGTGCTAATTATAAAATTGATGAAAAATGGGGTTTACATGCAATGGTATCAATTATGGATATTGATACTGATGCAACAGTATATGCTAATGGCGCAAAAGCTCTCACTTCAACCGTTGAACTGGACCCAGTAGTCGCCATGTTTGGGGTTAGGTATAATTTTTAAAAATGCTTTAATGCATGTGTGTGCAAAAGGCCGAAAGGCCTTTTTTATTTTAATTAACTAATCATTTGGGTAAGTTATTTGCTTTTTTCTGTTCAAGCATTTCTTTCCAATGCATAACTTCACTCGGTAGTATCGGTGTTTTACCTTTAAAACTAGCGACTTCAAGCATTTCTTCGATACTTACAATGCCTTTTTTACTTTTAAACACACCGCGTACATAAGCAATAGCATGTAAGCCTCGTGCTGAATGAAATTTTTGTTCTATATAAAAATACTTATGATCCCAACCAACTAGTTTTGTACTAATAGTGTAGCGTTGCATTGGTTTAATATCACGGATATACGTGATAGCGGTAGCATTAACAATAGGAAACCAACGGCGTTTCAAAATTTGCTTAAGCAAACCCACTCGTTCCGTCATCCATGTACGTGACAAATCCATCATGGCTAAATAACGTGAGTTTGTTAAATGCAGATTTATATCGCAATCAGTTGGTAGTGCTTTGTAATCAATATCTACTGTATCAAGTAAGTCTTGATATTGATGATTACGCTTAATTTTAAAAAATAATAAAAGAAGTCGAATATATAAGTTCACAGCAAAGGTCTTACCAGTTCAATTTACCTGAGTGTAACACAGGCACTTGCTAAGACGAATATTCTGCTTTAATCTGAGGTTATAAATACAACTAAAAATTTACTTATGAATTCAAAATTAAACATCCTTATTGCTAGTATATTCTTAACAGTGAGCCACCACGCGTTAGCCGATTTTAATTTCCCCGGTAATGGCTCTATTACTTACTCTACAGGGGTAGAAAAATCGTTTGAATTTGGTTTTGCTTGGCAACAAAAATTTAAGAAGTTTACTATTGGCTCAAAGAGTTATGAAATGGATCAAATTCCTAGTTCCTACTCAGTCGCCATCACGCTTGCAAAAGACGGCAGCCAAGTATGGGTTCAAGAATTTAATAATGGATTTATAGAAGCGTTTGATTGGACAATAGGCAAGCACACCATCACTCTAAAAAAACAACAGTTTAGTGATCAAGTGAAAGGGAATTATGTTATTGAGTTAGATGGCCGAAGTTACTTTTTTGCTCGTAATAATGCCAGTATTGTTATGAAATTTGATGAAGATGGTATAAAGACGATTGCCATTGATGGTGTCAAAAAAAATATGGGCACTAAAAATTAATTAGCGCCCTATTTTAAATATTGCCGTATTTTAAACTTTAACTGTTTTACGGTTAATACCGTAATCTCGTAGTTTATTTGCAACTGCTGTATGGCTAAGACCTAAACGTTTAGCGAGCTGTCGTGAGCTTGGATAAGCTGGATAAAGTTTGCGTAATAATGTTGCTTCAAAACGTTTTACCGCTTGATCCAGTGAACCTTCAAAATCAGATTCTAAATACCCTAAGTCATGCGTAAACGTAGGTAACTGTAAATGCTCTACTCGTAACTCACTATCATCTAATAAAGATACCGCACGATAAATTGCATTTTCTAATTGGCGTACATTTCCAGGCCAAGGATACTGTTGTAAAAAGCTTAAGCATTCTTGAGATAACAGTGGCACCGCGTGACCATTTTGCTGTGCATATTTTTGAATAAAATGCTCTGCGAGTGGCCCAACATCGGCTTTGCGATCTCTAAGTGGTGCAATATCTAATGTTAATACGTTGATTCGATAGTATAAATCCTCTCTGAACACGCCCTCTTGCACCATAGCAGGTAAGTCTTTTTGAGTAGCTGCGACTATACGAACATTAACTTTAACTTCGTTCTCATCACCCACTTTCCTAAATGTGCCATCTTGTAAGAAGCGCAATAACTTAGTTTGCAGTTGAGTCGACATTTCGCCCACTTCATCTAAAAACACAGTCCCACCATCGGCTTGCTCAAGTACGCCGCGTTTAGGTGCTGCATTTTCTTCATAGCCTGCGTAGCCAAATAACTCAGATTCAGCAACATCGTCTGGTAACGATGCACACGATAAAGCAATAAAAGGCTTCACTGAGCGATTAGATGCGTAATGACACGCCCGTGCTAATAGCTCTTTACCGGTTCCTGTTTCACCCGTAATTAGTATTGGTGCTTCTAACTGAGACATTTTACGCGCTTCGCGAACAACACGACGCATAGCAGTACTAAAGTTATGAATAGTTGCAAAGCTTTCTTGTCCGTAACGTCTAAATGCACTAACTTGTTGACCTAATCGGCTTTGTGATTTTATATTAATAACAGCACCGGCAAGTACATCACCTTCACCACCTTGCGGCACAGCAATAGGTAAAATATCGGCTATAAAGTCTTCACCAGCGACTTCCACTCTGGTGGTTTGCCCTAATACTTCTTTACTTTCTAACCAGCGAGTAAAATTAAAGCCTTTCAACAAATTATTGATATTTGCACCAATAACCTCTTTTTCGCTCAATTGTAAGTCTTTACAAGCCGCATCGTTACATAAGCGTACCCAACCCTTGGCATCAATAGAAATAACACCATCGGGCAATGCTCGAAGCAATGTGTTTAGCTCATTATGCTCACGCTCAGAGGGTAAAAAAGCGGTTGTACGTACATCATGAACACCATCAATTAAACGAATTGATGGCATTATTTTCTGGAACTGTTCAAACTCAATTTCAGGGAAACTTACATACATACGACAATTAACTGAATCAACCTCTATTCCTTTTAGATCAACACTGTAATTAACTAAAATATTGAGAATTTCTTGGGCGATACCGATTCTGTCAGCACAATGAATATCTAAACGCATACATCCTCTAAGGAAGGAAAACTATATTAATTGAATAATACGCTAAGTGGCTATGAGAAGGTAGTTTATTGTAAACATTTTTGGACAATACTAGTGTTTATAATAAATGAGTAGATACATGGATTTATTCACGCAATAACAGCAATAACATATTTACTCCATGAAATATGCCACTACTGCTATTGCAGTTCTTAATAAAAATTAATCACCTTGTGGGTATTCAGACCAATCACCGCCATCTAATTGTATGTATGGTCGTTGATTAACATACATCATTATAGTATCTGCATTTTCAGCAACTTTTGGAGCTTTCGGTAAATTATCTAACAAATTTGCTATACTATTTTTCCCACCAAAAACATTAGTTTTCAATGTTTTACTCACTAATTCTGACAATGAAAAATAACTGATTGAATCATCAATTACAATTTGGGAATAGTTTTGCACATCAGGGCCAATAAATTTAATTGCAACTGGAACTGATACAATAGCTGGGCTTGGTATTTCTCGCAAACCAGCAAATTGTACTTTGTCTCCTTTTAGTGCAGCACCATGCTCAGGTACTACCATCAGCATTACATTTCTACCACGTTTTTCTAGGTTTTTAATAAAGCCATTAATATCAGAAAATAAGTTTGCATGCCTAAGAGGATAACTTTGCTGGCTATTCATGCGGGCTCTATTAGCAAGTTGATTACCATCGTGTAAACTCGTGGTATTGTAGTACATTGCACAAGGCTTACAGTCTTTAGCTTGTTGGTCAAGCCAGCCGTTTAGAACCGCACCATCTGAATAAATAGGGCTATTATCAAACCCATACTGAGCAATAGGCATAGAATCAATATTAAATGGCTTGCTGTCTAAGCCACCATATCTATTTATTAGGCCTTTAAATTCATCAAAATGCCCATCGTGATTCATCACTACGTTGTTTTGATAGCCTAGTTTTTCTAAGTTCTTAAATAAATAACACTGTTCTGGCGCATCCTTGAACAAAGACGCTTGGTTTGTTTGTCCACAGCTTGCTCTTAATAATCGAATGGCTGCTGGACCACTATATGATGTGGCTGAGTTGAAATCAGGAAACACCACATCAAAATCTTTATACATGTCTGTAACGCTAATACCTAAAAAATTTAAGTCAGCAACTGCCATAGAACAAATATTTAAAATAATAACGTCAAACAACTCGCCATTGTATTCCTTTGGAAAGTGACTTGTTAATAAGCTTTGTTGTTGATAAAAATCACTAAGCTTTTGGTCGGGCGATTGGTATTGGGTTGTTACAACAGGCGCCTTACTTTGAGTTGCAATACTACTGTTATTAACCACTGTAGGGCTTTCATTAATATCTAATGAGTTACTTTGACCTTGCCAGCCAATAAACGCCAAGCCAATAATAGTCACTGTAGTAAACCGAATCCATTGAGAGCTGTACCAAAATAAAACAACAATAATGAATAAGCCAAGTAGCATATCGACATTAACTACCCGCCCAACTAGTTCGATAAAATAATCAAAGCTAAAATCTTGAACGTTACCAGCCTGTTTAATTAAACGATTAATGGGAGGTAACCACGAATCTTTATACAGTAAAATCAAAGCTATAATCAGTGCGATAATGTGTTTAACCTTCTCAACTCGCGCATTTTTAAATTGTATTACTAACAAAGCGGCCAACGCAGCATTGCTCAAAAAACTAAAATCGATTACACCGTAATAATACAGGGCAAATTTAACTAAAAAATAGAGATTCCAAACCCCTAGACCAGACAATTTCACTTACGTTCCTTATTTTTAGGTGTATAGGGTTCTAGCACTTCGTGCTTAAATGTCATTTTGTAATAATATTTTTTTAATTTAGATACTATGTAAGAGCCAATTAGGCACAATAAAACACCAAATAACCCCGAGATTAATGCTGTAATTAAAAGTTGATTAATACTCATATCACAGCTCTTTAACTTTCATTGTAAAAGCTTTTGCATCAGGGCGTTCCTGAGTGAAAAATTCAGGCGTAGCAATATCAATACTGGGATTTTTTGCTAAAGCAGGATCGAACTTGTAACTGTCATTTTCTTTTAGTTGATTTGTAAAATCACTCACATCTTTATCTCTATAATATCGGCGTAATTGTTTACATTCTTGCTGAATATAGAAGTGGTCCGAAATAATGCTCTGTTGAGCAAAAAAATCACTGGTTTCTAATTTGAATAAATGTTTAATCGCATTCATTACATCATTTTCTCTACAAGCATGTAGATACAAGTAAACTTTGTTTTCAGCAACACTAAATACATCACCTTCACGTTTTATGTGAAATAGATGAAGTGGGTGAATAGGATCTATTCTTGGTAATAACTCAAGTACAACCAGTACCCCACTGACACCTAAATTAACCGCCGAGTCACTGTGCACTTCAACTTGGCGAGTAAAATCAATAAATGGTAAGTAACCTTTTGAAAACGTGTTTTCAGTATAACGTAATACATGCTCAACAGATGGAGGCAATGGTCGAGAAAATTGAAAGCCTTGGATCGACTGAATTTGCGATAACAACCGAGAAGGTTCGGAAAAGCTATACAAAATAAGATTAACACCCAGCGTTAAAAATAAGCACTCGTCTTGGTGCCTGATAATCCCATCTACATTTTGAATCACGAGTTTTAACCAACGACCACAATTTTTTCTCAATTCAAAACATTGTTTACCCAACTCAGATAAGTCGGTATAGCGTGTAACCGAAAATACTAATGTTGCGGCTTCTAGCTGAGGACCTTTTTCAAATAAATCGCTGTTACTTTTTACAACATGATAATTTGCAGGCAGCTTTGTGCCATCTGGTACTGAGTTTTGTACTAACCACACAACATCTTCATCATTAAAATGTTTATTGCTAAGTGTTTGGGTTTCTATTTTCCCTTCTTCTACAACTAACCGATCATTTTGCAAAATTAACTGATAGTGAGTATTTGATAATATCCCTGTGCTGTGTCTCCAATAGTCGTACTCAAGTACTCGTGCAGCCGAATCATTATCGACAAACACAACGCCGCTAAAGAGTTGATTTAAGCGCCTTACTAAAAATCGATAATTAGCAACTTCAGGACCTGAGATTAAAAATAGAAGACTAGTATTTGTATCAATTAAAAATGATTTATAATGCTCAATAAGCGTTTCAAATTGCTGTTCAGTGGTATCACGTAATTGCTGAGTACTAAAATGAACAACGATTAGAGCATTTTTTATATTTTCATACGCACTTAACTCTTTAATAATCCCTTTATTTATGCGTTTTGCATTCCACTCACTAATTTCTTTTGTAAATGAAAAAGAATGCACTCGGCCTTGCTCACTCGCATCAAGTAGTAAATTCGAACAAGAAGATTCAAAGAATGACTCTATCTGAGAAGAGACTATAAAAATATTTTCTTTCACATCATTGGGGCTTATTGAATGCAATATAAACTCAATAGAAAAATTGTCTAAAGGCGCTAAAACAGCATAAATTGCAGCAGGTTTTATTTCTTCAGCTGCGGGGTCTAATCCCAAAATGTTAAACTTATGCACACAAAACACCTTTCAAAAAAATACTTTTTTACTAGTTTTAGCCGCTATTCTATATATAATAGTCAAATAATGTCCATATATTATAAAATAAAACATACTGATACAGGTAGTAATGCAAAACTTAATTTCAAAAAATCCTCAAACACTCACATCTAACGATATAGCAAACTTAGCTCATCGCTTTGGCGGTAAAAGTGAAGATTACATTGAAATAGTGAATACGCAAAAAAACATGCAAACTATAAATAAATATGCGTTATTAAAAGAAATTGATAACGAACTTGCGTCTATTACTAGCCGTTGAAACTATAGGTAACCCCATCACGTGCAAAGAATTTTTTTAAAAGGTATAAAAGGTGGTACAGGTTGTACCGCAATTGTGGCTAATCTTGCCTGCGTGCTGAAAAAATCCGATGTACACGTAATTGCGGTTGATTTAGACCCAAAAAGTGATTTAGGGCTACATTTTGGTTTGCCTTGGAAAAATACACAAGGCTGGAGCGACGCTGAAAATTTCAACGATATCCTGACATGTTTTTACCAAGATAGTGACGGCATCATTTTTTTACCCCATGGCGAAAAAACACCTTCTAATACCGCATTAAACGAACTGATTGATAATTGCAATAAACTGGACAATATTCAAAACGCTTGGGTACTCTTCGATTGCCCAAGTCATATAGATATCAGTAACTACACATTACATAAAGACGATATTGTCATTGAGTTAGTCAATTGCGATGCGGTATGCCACAGTCTTATTTATAGACGTTTGCAAAAACTAAAAAAGACAGAAAATTCGTGGCATCACTTTTTTTTAGTTAACCGATACAATTCATCCTCTGAATTAGAATTCGATTTATTCTCACTTTGGCAGTCAACACTCCCACTTATGGCACCTTTTTTTATAAATAGTGACGAAGTGATTAAAGAGTCAACGGCTTATCGTAATGTGGCACTAAACTGTGCACCTTATAGCATTGCTAACGACGATTTCGAAACGCTGGCTGGCTGGTTGGTAAGTAAAACAGCATTATGATCTCATTTAAGGCACTTCATAAACACCCTTTTCAAAACACCTTTCGACTGGTGCTGAGTTTATTGTTTAGCGAAAAATTAGTCCGTTTGATTCTGTTTAAGTTTCACGGCTACTTCAATCAACACAGAATGAATGCGATTGAAGCATTGCTGATGCCATTTCTGATTATAGTAAGTTCTCTATTTGTAAAAATTAGCGTTCATAAGCGTAATATTCGTGAATCGATAAGCGTGAATTATCCGCATTTAAGACAACCGTATAGAAACCATCCTTATTCAAATTCAATACGCTTTATTTTACAAAGCGTTTTTTTGACGTTCGTTAAAAAAACGACAAAAAAAAGGGCGACGAAAGAAAAAATATCACACCATTTCTATGACTCAGTGAATCGTCTCTTTAGGCAGTTTAGGTGGTTTGATTTAAAATTAGGTAAGTTACTAAGGCGTATACTGTCAAAAAGACAAAAAAAAACCTAAACAAAGTGCTTTTTACTCTATTGCCGATGCGCGTGTTTGGCAAAATAAATATGTAAAATACATTGTGATTGCATTCATATTGTTTTTATTAACGATTTTTATCACTATTCCTTTCAGTCTAGAAGCGCAAGCCATTTTTATAAGCTTCATTTTATTAGTCGCCTATTCACTTAAGCGAATAAAAGGCCAGATGGCAACGATTGTAATGATCACTTTATCGGTAACAACGTCCTCACGTTACTTATGGTGGCGTTACACTGAAACACTCAATTGGGATGATCCTCTTGCTTTAGC
Source organism: Pseudoalteromonas sp. BSi20495 (assembly GCF_000241185.1). Taxonomy (NCBI): domain Bacteria; kingdom Pseudomonadati; phylum Pseudomonadota; class Gammaproteobacteria; order Alteromonadales; family Pseudoalteromonadaceae; genus Pseudoalteromonas; species Pseudoalteromonas sp. BSi20495. The sequence continues at coordinate 24,754 of NZ_BADY01000038.1, read as the reverse complement.
CTTAGGAGCCGGACTACTACTTGCTGAAACATATGCTTGGCTTGTTTTAATACTTGGTTTTTTCCAAACTATTAATCCACTCGAACGCAAGCCCATACCATTACCTAGAAACACTGACTTATGGCCTACGGTTGATGTGTATATCCCAACTTACAATGAGCCATTGAGTGTTGTAAAACCAACTACATTAGCAGCGCTAAGTATCGATTGGCCTGAGGACAAGTTAAATGTGTATATTCTCGATGATGGTAAACGTCCTGAATTTGCCGATTTTGCAAAAGAAGTTGGCGTAGGGTATTTAACGCGTCCGGATAACAATCATGCCAAAGCTGGCAATATGAACAGCGCTATGCGCTATACCCACGGTGAGTACATTGCTATATTTGACTGTGACCATGTTCCCGCGCGTTCTTTTTTGCAAACAACCATGGGCCAATTTTTAAAAGACAGTAAAGTCTGTTTAGTGCAAACACCACATCATTTTTTCTCTGCTGATCCGTTCGAAAGAAACCTTAACAATCACAGCCAAATCCCAAATGAAAACATGTTATTTTACGGGCTTATTCAAGACGGTAACGACATGTGGGATGCGACTTTCTTTTGTGGTTCTTGTGCGGTATTAAAACGAGAAGCGCTGGATAATATTGGTGGTTTTGCATTTGAAACTGTAACCGAAGATGCTCACACAGCACTGCGCATGCAACGCGCAGGCTATAAAACAGCTTATATCAACATTCCACAAGCCGCAGGACTCGCTACGGATAGTTTATCGGCGCATATTGGGCAACGAATTCGTTGGGCACGCGGTATGGCGCAAATTTTCAGACTTGATAACCCTTTAATGGGCAAAGGGTTAAGTATTCCTCAACGCTTGTGCTATATAAACGCAATGTTACATTTTTTATCGGGAATACCTCGTATTGTATTTTTAACAGCCCCTTTAGCACTGATCTACTTTAATGCCTATATTATTTATGCGCCTTTTTTAGCTATTTTTATTTATGTAGTACCTACGCTTATTCAAATTAAAGCGACTAATTCACGTATTCAAGGTAAATACAGGTACTCATTTTGGGGCGAAGTGTATGAGTCGGTGTTGGCTTGGTACATATTGAAACCAACCACTGTTGCCTTATTTAATCCTAATAAAGGTAAGTTTAATGTAACAGAAAAAGGTGGGCTAAATGATGAAGAGCATTACGACTGGGGAATTTCGAAACCCTATCTCATACTGTTAGCAATTAACCTTCTGGGCATCGTGTTTGGCGTACTGCGTTTGATCTTTGGTGACCCATCTCAAATAGGTGTGTTAGTGATTAGTATGGGCTGGGCGCTCTACAACATGATTATTCTAGGAGCCGCTGTTGCTGTTGCAGCAGAAGCGCGTCAAGTAAGGCACTCACACCGAATAAAAGCCAACTTTCCAGCGGGTATTCGCTTAGCGAATGGCCACACATTAAAAGTTAGAATCACTGATTACTCAGATAATGGTGTCGGTATTGAGACAGAGCATGCCCACCTATGTAGAGTAAACGATAAAATTGAGTTGTTAATGAGTCGAGGAGACAAACAATTTTCGTTTACAACTCATGTGTGTAATACCCGTAATAAACAGATAGGTCTGACACTTAAAGATTTGTCGCTCGAAAAACAACGTGCATTTATACAGTGTACTTTTTCTAGAGCAGATGCTTGGCTTGATTGGCAAAATAACTTTAGGCATGATCGCCCGTCATACAGCTTCAAAGAAGTACAAAAGACTAGTTTAAGAGGCTTTAGTAATTTACTATTTCATGCGCCTAGGCCATTACAACCGACTATTAAACTGTTAACTCGTTTAGTTATGTATATAAACTCATTCATTCCAAAAAAACCTATAGTGCAAAATAATTATGATTAATAAGCTACTTAGTACACTCGTTATATTTTTACTCATGAACATTGCTTGGCAAGCTAATGCTATTGAACCCATGAGTGATAAGACCATATTCAACAATGGCTACCCTGAGAGTGCTCAAGTTACTAGCTTACGTCTTGATTTTGAAGCTCTCGGTTTTAATAATTATAAGCTAGACGCTATAAATAACGATTCAAATGTCGACTTCACTAATCGCATTGATAAGTTGAGTAAAAATTTGATGTTGAATTTCTCATACACAAACTCCCCTTCATTAATTGCCAACGTATCGCATTTAAAAGTGTATTTTAATGAAAATTTGGTGACAGTTTTACCTATAAATGAACCTTCAAATATTATTAAAAATACCGCTGAACATAATATAGCGCTCAACGCAAAATACATTCAAGACTTCAATCAAATTCGCTTTGAGCTTGTTGGTTATTATAGTACGTCATGTCAAGACTATTTTAGCCGTGCTATTTGGGTAGAAATAAACAAATCAAGTAATATAACTCTCGACCAAACTTCACTGGCTATTGATAGTAAAATTGAGTATTTACCTGAACCATTTTTTGATAGCAAAGATTACAGTAAACTAACTCTTCCGTTTATTTTTTCCGACACACCAAATAAAGAAGCAATAGAAGCCGCTGCAACACTTTCGAGCTGGTTTGGTGCTCAAGCTGATTGGCGTGGCGCTAACTTCCCTGTTGTACTTAATCAATCACCTAATCAACACAGTGTTGTATTTATTACAAACGCATCTAAACCTGCTTTTTTAGCCGACTATCCTGATGTAGAAAAACCAACAATCGAGATTATTTCCAATCCAATACACCGTTATAAAAAAATACTCCTTATATTAGGACGTGATGAAAAAGATTTAAAAACCGCAGTAAACGGTTTAGTGTTTGGCCATAAAGTAATGACTGGCCGAAGTGTAAGTATTGAAGGCATGAATAAGATTCCACTTCGCAAAGCTTACGATGCACCTCGATGGCTGAGAAGCGATCGCCCTGTACATTTTGATGAGTTAATTGACTACCCAACTCAGTTACAAACTACAGGGCTCAATAGCGGTCCTGTTAAGTTGAATATTCGCTTTGCACCTGATTTATTTACGTGGCGTGAAAAAGGGATCCCGATAACGTTGCAATATCGTAATACGCCAGAAGATGACACACTAAGTTCTAGGCTGAATATGCTGATAAACCAAGAGTTTATTAGTGGCTTTTTATTAGAAAAAAATGACTCTACTGTAAGTACAACAAAAACACTGTTACCGTTAATTGCTAATACAGATTCAACTCAAAGTACTGAAAACTTTTCGCTTAATGGTATTAACTTGGCCAAACGTAATGAGCTTAATTTTGATTTCCGATTTGACGTACTAAAAAATGCAACATGCCCTAGTGCTCCTCTTGGCGGCGAATACGGTGTTATAGACGGTAACTCTCATATTGATGTAAGTAATTTTAATCACTATATCGCACTACCAGATTTAAATGTATTTGCTAATAGTGGATTCCCGTTTACAAAATACGCCGATTTACAACAAACATTAGTTATTGTGAATGAAAACCCAACACCTAAAGCACTTTCAATGCTCTTTAATTTAACCGGTCATTTTGGCGCTATAACAGGCTACCCTGGTCACCGTTTAACAGTAAAATATTTAAGTGATGATATAAACTACAACGATAAAGACATACTGTTTATAACCAAACCAAGTAAGCGCAGTGACAAGCTAAAAGAAGATGAACCAAAAAACATTTTACTTAACAACAATCAACGTGCAATTAAACTCGCTATTTATAACGGTGCTTATGACGATAATAAAGCTGAAAAAATACAAATAAACGTAACGAGTAGCGGCAATATGGCGGTGATTACAGGCTATCAGTCCCCCTTTAGCTCGCAACGTTCTATAGTATCGTTAACGGCAACAACAAATGAAGCGTTTGGCCTATTAGATAACGCACTGATGAACTCGCAAAGTCGAGAACAAATTAAGGGCAGTGCAACAATCATTACAACACAAGGGATCGAAACAATTAAAACAGATAAACAGTATTTTGTTGGTCAGATCCCTGTTCATACCTTAATTTGGTTTCACTTATCAGATCACCCATTTATATTAGCGTTATTATCTATTTTAACGCTACTGCTGATCTCATTTATTCTATGGCGATTATTACAAGCACTTACATACAAGCGTTTAGCTGAAGGAGATAAATAATGAAGTCACTTATAAAGGTATTCTGCGTTGCTGTGGCATTATTTGCTTTTAATGCGAAAGCACAGATAGAACAGTGTCAACCGTGGCAAGCATGGCAAGTATTTAAAAGCCACTTTATAAGCCCAGATGGTCGTGTTATTGATTTAGGTAGTAAGCAGAGTATTACAACATCTGAAGGTCAGTCTTACGCGTTATTTTTTGCTGTAATAGCAAACGATAAAGCAATGTTTGATTTAGTACTTGATTGGACCGAAAATCATTTATCCGAAGGTGATTTAAGTACCCGTTTACCAGCATGGCAATGGGGTATAAATGAAAAAAATGTAGGAGCAATTTTAGATTCAAACCCTGCCTCTGACTCTGATTTATGGATAGCTTATAGCTTATCACAAGCTGCTATTCTCTGGGATGACCGTCGTTATAGTATTTTAGCGGCCGTACTAGCTCAGCGTATAATACGAGAAGAAACAGCCTATATTTCTGGTCTTGGTTTGTCATTACTACCGGCCCCAGCTGGCTTTGAATTTAAAGATGAACAATATAAATTAAACCCTAGTTACTCACCTTTGTTTATATATCAACAATTTAAAAAACTATATCCTCATTCTCCTTGGGAGCAACTGCATGAAAGCTCAGCAAAGTTAATTCTAGATACGGCCAAACAAGGTGTTAGCCCTGACTGGGTAATGTACGACACTAATAATGGTTTTTATTACGATAAAAAAACAAGTGACGTAGGAAGCTACAACGCTATTAGGGTTTATTTATGGGCCAGTATGATGGCAAACGATGCACCTTATAAAAAAGAATTGTTAGCACAATTTAATCCATTTTTAAAAACAATTAATGACCGTGGTTATGTGCCATTAAATACGTTTTCGAAATCAGGTAAATCAGAAAAAAGAGGCCCATTAGGCTTTAATGCAGCTCTACTACCTTTACTTGCAATACAAGACGATGATTCCTTAGCGATGACAATTCAGCAAAAATTAATGGTTGATAAGTCATTCACTCAAACTCGTTACTACGACAGTGTATTAAATTTATTTGGTACAAGTACTTTAAATAAACGTTTTGCAATTACAGCGGATGGAACATTACAACCTAAATGGAGTACTGAATGCAGCTAAAGGTTGCCCTACTCTGCGTATTAATACTGAGCCCAATGCTAAACGCAAAAACAGTAAATGATATTGATACGCGATCTGTTGAGTGGTTACTAAGCCAAATAAATATTGGTGAAGCACAAAAAAATAAAAGGCTTATTGAAGATAGCTTGAAAAAGCTGGTCGCGATTGCTCCAACCCGCATAGAAACACAGTGTGCTCAAGCGCATTACAACTTTGTTAACGGTGATTTAGATGGCGCAAATCAACTACTAAGCAAGTTAGATAACGGACTTGTTGAGCAACCCCCTTGCATTGAAAAACTCAAAGTCATGTCTCGAATTGAAGGCAAAGATAAATCGGCTATTCAAGAAGCTAAATTACTAGCTCGCGCAGGTCGGTACGAACCTGCACGTCAAATTTATAATAAAATATTTAATAATGTATACCCAACACTCAATTATGAACTAGAACATTTAAGCTGGTACGCGCAAGACAGCTCTCAATGGCAAAGTGTTAAAAATGGTTACGAAACATTATTGCAAAGTTACTCTAATATAGGCCAAGTTGAGATTGCTTACGCGAGGCATTTACTCAGACGTAACCCAAGTGACAAGCACGCTATTCGTATTCTAAGTAAATACGGCTCAACTTCTAGCTTTAGTAATGAAGTAGAAGAGATTTGGCTCGGTTCGCTAGCAAACATGCCAATTAGTGGTGCCACTGATAAAGAGTTTCAAACCTACTTTATGCTTTACCCGTTTAGTACTAAAGGTGAGTTACAGTATCAGGATTTCAAAAAAGATTTAACAGCACGTCAAACCTTAATTGCAGATCCAGCCTATCAGCTCTGGGTTAGAGGCGATAAACTCCTTGAAAAAAACAAATTAAAAGCGGCTGAACCGTTACTGTTAAAAGCGATAAGTGGGCGACCTCAAGACGGTGCAATAATGCGAAGTCTGGGTATTCTTTATTTACGCTTAGGTGACAATCAAAAATCCTATGAGTACTTTACACGAGCGCAACAGCACACCGCCGATTTTGCACAAAGAGAAACCTTAAAAGGATTAGCTAAAACAGCAAAGTTTTGGCTTTATATACGCCAAGCCAAAGATGCAATTAATAAGAATGAATTTAAAATAGCAAAGCTAAAATTAGACTTAGCTGATGCATTGGAGCAAAACCCTAATGCAGTTTTATATAACAGAGGCTTGTTACAATTTGCTCAAGGGCAATACTCTCAAGCAGAACGAACCTATCAAGTTGTTTTAAAGAATGACCCTCTCAATAACAGCGCCTTATTAGGTTTGCTTGAAATAGCTGAACTTGAACAAAGTGAACAAGCTTTAACGTCTTTTTATAACCGTTTAACATTTGCTCAAAAGGAGCAAATTAAGCAATCCTATTCAATATCGCTTAGTAGCCAATATCGAGCAAAAGCAAATACCCTAGCGCAAGCTGGTGATTTAGAGCAGGCTGAAAAAGTGTTGCGTGAGGCAATAGATATTGCACCAGAGCAATCTTGGCTATATTACGACTTAGCTTTTATATACCAACAAAAAGGGCTTACTGATAAAGCTCGTACGTTGTTTAATAACGTATTGTGGCAGTTCCCTTTAAACCCTCAGTTGCGCTATAGCCACGCGCTTTTTCTACGATCTATTGATGACTACCAAGGCGCTATTGCAACCTTGCAATATATTCCCTTTAGAGCCAGAAATGCAGATATTGTTACGTTAGAACAACAGCTTCAACTTAACGAATCTTTAACTCAAAGCGAGCGCCATCTTGATGCTAAAAATAAAGCAACAGCCATCTATCATTTAAGCGCCTTAGAAGCACAAAACTTAACTCCCGTAATGCAAGCCGAATTAGCACGTAATTGGTATCGAATTAATGAAAAGCTATACGCTGTTAAACTTATAAATAAAGCATTAACGGCACAACCTACACTTTCTGCTTATTGGCATATGCTTTATGGCGAATGGCTATTAGAACAAGGAAATGAGCAACAAACTAAACAATGGTTCACCAGTTATGCTCTTTCAGAAAATGCATCTGAAAATGATGTTAATCAATATGTACAGTTACAAAACAACTATATTAACCAGTATTACAGCGGCAGCGATTTAATTGCGAAACTAAATCAACTAGACCAAAAATATAAAAATAACGCAGCAATAACCACAGCATTAATTAACGCAAATTTAGCGCTTGAACAACGCCAAGCAGCGATTATCTTATATCAGCAAAAAGTGCAAAATAAGCAAATTATTGAGCCACAAGCTTTACTAGCGATTGCTAAAGCGTACAGAGAGCAAGGTGATGATTTTCAAGCCAAAGAAGTAACACAACGAGCTATAACGCAAACTTCATCACAGGAAAGCTATTTACAGCGTCAAATTATGGCATCTCTTAATGATTTTAATTACTCAGGTGACGCACTTGGTTTAGCTACAGAACTCATTACTAAATCGCCAAATGATAAAGAGTTACGTTATTTGGGCGCCCAAGTGGCCAGCAATTTCAATGAAACAGAACAAGCTCAACTTTGGTACACACAAACACTCTCGCCTAACCGCACATTAACTGAAAAAGAGCTGTATAACTCGCTTTCGCTAATAAATGAAAGCGATGAGTGGTATATAAACGGCGCAAAGCGTGAGCTTATTAATGAACAAAACAAAAACCAAGCTTACATCGCTATTGGTGTTAACTTTAGTGGCCAGACAAGCACTGAAAGTGAAGCAACCCTTGGGGCTGGTTTAGTGCCTATTGAAGCCTATTTCCCACTTTGGCAAGGTCAAGGCTTTGTAAAAATAGACCCGACAACAATTAGTGCGCAAACAACACGTTTTGATGAGCAATTTGCGGGAAGCCGTTATGGCCAAGGTGCTTTATGTATATTTACGTGTTCTCTTGATGAAGTAAGCCCAAAAGAAAGCGGCGTAGATATTGGATTAGGCTGGCAGAATGAAAACTGGCGTTTAGATATAGGTACAACCCCTTTAGGGTTTTTAATTGAGGATATTGTCTGGGGCGTAAATTACGCCGATGATATTGGCGACTTTGGATACAGCCTTGAATTAGAGAAGCGTCCCGTTACCAGCTCAGTACTTTCTTATGCGGGTCTTGAAGATATAAACACCGGTAAAATATGGGGCGGCGTACGCTCTACAGGCCTCACTGCAAATATATCACACGACTTAGGTGGTAATTGGGGATTTTGGTCTAGTGCTGACTTTACCTCATATAAGGGCCAAAATGTAAAAGACAATCAGCGATATCGTATTATGGGTGGCAGTTATTATCGCGTAATTAGCAATCAAGAACGCGAATTCACTGTAGGAGCAAGCTTATTACATTGGGCATACCAATATAATTTAAGTGAAGAAACTTGGGGGCATGGTGGTTACTATAGTCCACAAAATTATGTTGGTTTATCAGTACCGCTTAGTTATGACGCACGTTGGGGCAATGATTTTGTTTATCGTTTGAAAACGGGCGTTTCATATTCACAAACTAAAACCCAAGCAATTGACTTTTTCCCTAACGATCCAGACTTACAAGCAGAAGCGTTTATTAGTCAGCTTGAAACAGGAGCAAATCCAGCGTTTGAGGGCGACACAAGTTCAAGTATCTCTTATAACCTAGAGGGCAGCTTTGAATATAGAATAACGCCACACTGGTTTTTTGGTGGTTACCTGGCAATAGATCGTTCAGACTTTTACGAGCCTAACTTTGGCCAATTGTATATGCGATACTACTTCAACCCTGTATATGGCACTCTTGAATTTCCTGGCACTCCAATTGTACCTTATGCCGAGTTCTAACTCGGCATAAGGTGATACACCGCGCAATACTTCCCCTAGCACTAAGGTATATGTATACTTGTGCCCAATTGTAACTAGGATAAGGGTGTGCCTCTTACCTTGTGGTGTTATTACCCTATAGCAAATCATTATCTTAGCTACAAATACTATACTGATGGTCGAGCATTCTAGTAAATACAAATACTAAAATAGCTAAAGCAAAAAATTATAAGGCCATTACAACAATTCTTAAAGTTAGGAAGTAAATATGAGTTCAGCTCCAGATAGTGGCTGGTTTGGCCACCCTAAAGGACTTTCGACATTGTTCTTCACTGAAATGTGGGAACGAATGAGTTATTACGGTATGCGAGCTATGCTCGTATTGTTTATGACGGCAAGCTTACAACAAGAAGGCCTTGGCTTTACCGTTGCATCAGCTGCTGCAATATATGGTTTATACACAGGCGCAGTATACTTTTTAGGTTTACCTGGCGGTTGGCTAGCCGATAGACTATTCGGTGGTCAAAAAGCGGTTTGGTATGGCGGTATTATTATTATGTGTGGCCATATTATTTTGGCAGTTCCACATGATTATTCATTTTTTATTGGCTTAATATTTGTAGCGACGGGTACTGGTTTATTAAAACCAAATATCAGCGCAATGGTTGGCCAGTTATACAGTGATGCCGACGAACGTCGTGATGGTGGTTACGCTATTTACTACATGGGTATTAACCTAGGTTCTTTGATTGGTTACTACGTTTGTGGTTACTTTATGGAAAACGTAGGCTGGCACTGGGCGTTTGGCGCAGCAGCTGTTGGTATGGCTATTGGTTTAGTGCAATATAAGCGCTCACTTAATAACTTGCCAGAGCATAGCGCTTTACCAGCCAACCCATTAGGCCCTAAAGGTACTTCTCGCGCATGGGGTGGTATTGCTGCGTTTGTAATTATAGCTGCAGCAGTGACTACAGCGGCAATGACCGGCGCAATTGTAATCAATCCAACAGTGGTTGCAGGATACGTAGCTGTTGTATTCACTATTATCTTTTTTGTTTATTTTGGTGTTATTTACTTTACAGGTAAATTAACTGATGCTGAAAAACAAAGAATGTGGGCGCTATTTTTAGTATGTATTGCATCAGCATGTTTTTGGTCTGGTTTTGAACAAGCAGGTTCATCATTAAACTTATTTGCACGCGATTATACTGACCGCCTTATTGGTACTTTTGAAATCCCTACAACGTGGTTTCAATCGTTAAACTCGCTGTTTATTATTGCCCTATCACCATTTTTTGCAGCGCTTTGGATTAATTTATCTAAAAGTCTAGTATCACCTAGCTACAGCGTTAAGTGTGCGCTTGGTTTAATTATCATGGCGTCAGGCTTTTTAGTTATGTTTATGGCGGCTCATTACGCTGCTGAAGGCTTAAAAGTAGCGCCTTACTGGCTTGTTACTACCTATTTTTTACATACAGTAGGTGAGCTTTGTTTAAGCCCTGTAGCATTAAGTGCGGTAAGTAAACTATCGCCTAAACGTTACACTGGTCAAATGATGGGTGTATTTGTATTAACTTACTCAATCGGTAATATCATCGCAGGTTTACTTGCTGGTAATTTCGATCCGAATAATGTTGAAGAAATCCCTAACCTATACCTACAAATTGCATTATTTAGCATTGGTGTTGGTGTTGTTTTAGTACTCATGACATTTAAAGCTAAAGTATGGGAAAAACAAGGGTTAGAAGAAAAAGCTTCTTAATTGTTTTTTAAATAATATAGCTAAAAACCAATCCCTCATAACCGCTATGAGGGATTTTTTTATTCAACTTTGCCGCACCACTGTTAACTGATATTATAGCCTGATTGATTAGAGAATAGACTCAGGGAACAGCTGTATATGCAATCGTTAACGATATTACATGCCACAATTTTAGCATTTTTAATTATGCTTTTATCAGCTTGTGGCGGCTCCAGTGACGAGGTTACACTCAATCCAAACAACCCAGTTGAACCAGAGCCAAGTACACTAACATTATCAAGCTCGACTGGTTTAGACACGACATTAGATGAAGGTAATTTTATACTAACCGCTCCTGCTGGTGCGACTTCTAGTAATACAGAGCTTACTTACGAGAAAACACTATTAGATGAAGCAAATGAGCAACAAAATATAGTTTCAGATTTACATAGTCTTACACCAAACTCGCTGACTTTAATTACCCCCATCACTATTTCAATAAAAATCCCTGTGGACTATGCATTAGGCGGGCAACTCTTTATAGCAAAACTATCAACCAATACATGGGACATAATCGAAAGCTCAACCGTGTTAGATGGCTTCGTTAACGCGCAAGTGAACACATTAGGCACCTACGCAATACAAATGCAGCGTAATGAAACTTTTGCCAATATAGGCCCAACTTGTGATGCGAGTGCCACTAAACAATCAGTGAGGTTTGTGCATGTTGCCGATTTACATGCTCGCTTTGGCTACCAAGAGCAATATTTCAGCCGTATTAAAGCCTACTACAACCAAGTAGCAAGCCAAACTCCTCATACCTTATTTACAAATGGTGGTGACGACTATGAAAAAGGCACCGTTGCAGAGCAACTATCACAAGGTACTGCAACAGAAGAAGCAATTAAAGCGATGCAATTTGATGTTCGTGTTGTTGGAAACCATGATTACGCATGGGGCCCAGAAAAACTATTAAGTTATTCACAAGACGAGAATGCCATCGTACTGGCGAGTAATACACGGTATGAAGGTGAGCAACTACAAGATTTTGCAGGCGTTGGATTTGCAAAAGTACAAGTAGGGTGTGTCACTTTAGGTTTGTTTGGTATGACTTCTGTGCCATGGAATGAACTTGATGAACCAATTGAAGATGAACCAATCCCTGATTTCATAAAACAATTTAAAATGAGCTGGCAATGGCAACAAGTGGCGCAAAGCATTGTTAGTCAATATCGTGACGACGTAGATTATATGATCATGCTGAGCCATTTAGGTGTCGGTCTTGATACTGATATGGCAACTAACGTCGCAGGCATTGATTTAGTGCTTGGCGGCCACACGCATGGTGGTGAAAGTTTCGAGACACTAGACAACGGCGCGATTGTTATTCAGCCAGATTTTTATGCTAAAGGGATTACTGATTTAACGCTTGATTTTGATTTAGCGGATAAATCATCTCCGGTTGTTGATTACAAAACAATTGAAACCGACTCTATTAATGAACGAGATGAAACGACTAAACAAGCTATTGATGAAATTATGGGTCGTTATGCTCCTGACGCTGAAACAGAAATAACTATTTCAGAAAATTATCCAACTACTTTACAATTAGCTGAAATAACTGCCTTAGCTGCAAAGCATTCAAGTTCAATAAGCGCAGCGCTTTTAAATCCTGAGCTAGTACAAAAACGCTGGACACCGGGCGCGCTTACCCAAGAAGATTTTCATAAAGCTTTTTATGTAGAAAGGCAGCCATCAAATACGCCTGGGTTTAATTCTATCTATAAAGTAACAGTATCGGGAAGCGACTTAGCTGCGATGTTTGCCAGTCAACCTGATTGGTTTTCACTTAAACCTGAAGATATACAACCCACAAATAATTACGAAGTTGCGCTATTTAAAGGCGCGGCTTTAAATCCTGATTTATTTTTTAATAGTGTGACATTCTCAAACATAGAGCCAATAGCCGAAGCTTGGTGGCTACTTGATAAATATGCTCGATTTAGAACAAGCCAATGCCTACATTTGGATACCGACACTGAGCTTTACTCGTGCAGTAACGTAGCAAATGTAACTGTATGGAATTTTGAGGATGCTAACAATCCGTTAGCGGCTGATTTTGGGCCTTCAGTACTTAACTACTTTGATCCAGATGAAACAAATTGGGGCACTGATGAAACCCAATATAACACCACCACTCAGTTAAATATTGATGATTTAACTGACGGCCCTTCGGGTGTCATGGCATTTTCGCGCCACTCCCCGACAGAAGGCTTATTAATTGAATTAAACACCCCTGCAAATGGTGATTTTGCAAACGAAGGAATGGTATCTGACTACACACTTGTTATGGATTTATATTGGCCTTCAGAAGGCAAAGATATTTATCGTGCAATAATGCAAGCAGAAACAACCAATTATCTGGATGACGATGCTGACATATTTATAGACCCAAGTGGTGGTTATGGTAAATCAACAAGCGACAGTGGCTACTTTGGTAATACTCAGGCAGAAGCATGGCACCGTGTCGCATTTGTTTTCTACACAGCACCTACAAATGGGGTATTTGAAGTATACATTGATGGTGAATTAGCTGGCGTTAAAGAAGACGGCGAAATTGACCGCCAATGGGCACTCAATAAAACGGTGCTTTTATTTACCGATAATAATTTTGAAACCGTAGCGGGTTACTTGAATGCATTGCTTTATGCTGGCCGTGCTATGACCCAAGATGAAATTAAGCGTATGGGCGCTGCACAACAAAAATTAACATTTGAGCAATCAACACGTACTTTAAACCAAACAATTGAACGTCACTACAAAGCAGCTCCAGCAATAAAAACTAACCCATGGCTAGAGCAGCGAAACAAGTTTTTTGGCAACGCCTCTCAAAGTGTAAACAATTAAGTACGAAAAGGCTTTTGCTTATTAATTATAAAAGGAGGTTTAGCTCAGGTTAAACCTCCTTTTTAGTATTTAAATACAATAACTTAAAAACAAGCACTCCCTCTTGAATTTATACCATATAACTTCATTTTACTTAACTGTATTACAAACACGTAACTTTATAATAACCGTCCTATAAAATTTACACATGCACTAGACACTAAATAGCGCCCTCCTCTTCCCCAAATTAAAAATCTGGTTGATTATCTACTGCAATATGACAACAACACATAATCGCAGTGCTTAATTGCGGGAGTAATAATAATGAGTGAAGTAAATAACTATTTAGGTTTAGTCGGTATTGAATTTACCGAGTACGCAACACCTGATGCTGATTATATGGATAAAGTATTTACTGATTTTGGCTTCTCCAAGCTTAAAAAATTCAAAGGTAAAGACATTGTTTATTACAACCAAAACGATATTCACTTTTTACTGAATAACGAGCGTGAAGGTTTTTCTGCAGAATTTGCTAAAAGCCATGGCCCTGCTATTTGTTCAATGGGTTGGCGTGTTGAGAATGCGCAAAAAGCATTTGAAACAGCAGTAGAGCGTGGTGCAAAACCAGCGACCGACTCAACACATAAAAACATGCCTTACCCTGCAATTTATGGCATTGGCGACAGCCTAATTTACTTTATTGAAAATTTTGGCGACAAAGGCACTATTTACGAAAGTGATTTTGAAGACTTAGAAACGCAAAATATTGTAGAAGATAAAGGCTTTATCCGAATCGATCATTTAACCAATAACGTTTATAAAGGCACCATGGAAAAATGGGCTAACTTTTATAAAGACGTATTTGGTTTTACAGAAGTACGTTACTTTGACATTAAAGGTCAAAAAACAGCGCTTATTTCGTATGCACTTAAGTCCCCTTGTGGCACCTTCTCTATTCCAATAAACGAAGGTAAAGGTAACGATAACAACCAAATTGATGAATACCTTGGTGAGTACAACGGCCCAGGCGTTCAACATTTAGCGTTTTTAACAGATGACTTAGTAAGCTCTCTCGATAAGCTTGATAAATCAACAATTGCAACGTTGGATATTATCCCAGAGTACTACGATACTATTTTTGACCGTGTACCTTGGGTTGCTGAAGATAAAGAAAAAATTCGTCAGCATCAGATACTCGTAGATAGCCAAAGTGAAAATTGTTATTTATTACAAATTTTCTCTAAAAACTTATTTGGTCCAATCTTTATAGAAATGATCCAACGCGTTGATGATGGTGGCTTTGGTGAAGGTAACTTCCAAGCATTATTTGAATCAATCGAACGTGACCAAGAGCGTCGCGGCGTTTTATAAAATATTTGAGTAAATTAAAAGCAGCGAACTTCGCTGCTTTTTGTCGTTTTAATATTTAAAAAGTATGGCGCCAAGTACAAGTATGATTAAATAAACTATACCTTGTCGCCATACAGTAAAATCCAAAGGAAATGTAATGAGCCTAATTAACGAAACCCACGATATTAGTTTAACCAGCTGGGTAGAATCAGCTAATGTTGATAATTGCGACTTTCCAATTCAAAACTTACCGTTTGCAGAATTTCGTCGTAAAGGGTCTGATGAGGCCTTTCGTGGTGGTGTTGCAATTGGTGACCAAGTAATCGATTTAGCAAAACTAAGTAAATTAAACGTTTTAACAGGTGACGCTAAAACAGCCGCTGATGCAGCAAGTGAAACAACTCTAAATACATTTATGGGTTTAGGGGGGCAGTATTGGTCAGCCCTTCGTTTGGCCCTTTCAAAAGCACTAAGAGCAGGCTCTGAGCACCAACAAGCGCTTAGCGATACATTGGTTGCACAGTCTGATATAGAGTTTTCTTTGCCTTGTCGTATCGGTGATTACACCGACTTTTACACTTCTATTTATCATGCTACTGCTGTGGGTAGTTTGTTTCGCCCTGACAACCCATTATTACCTAATTATAAATGGGTACCTATTGGTTATCATGGTCGCTCTTCATCTATTGACGTATCGGGTCAAACATTTCATCGCCCTAAAGGTCAAACCAAAGCGCCAGACGCTGAAGTGCCATCATTCGGTCCGTGTAAACGCCTTGATTACGAACTAGAGCTGGGTATTTACTTAGGTAAAGGCAATGCACTGGGCGATGCAATCGCTATCGAAAATGCTGAAAACCACGTATTTGGCTTTTGTGTATTTAACGATTGGTCAGCACGTGACTTGCAAGCGTGGGAATACCAACCGCTTGGTCCATTTTTAGCTAAAAACTTTGCCTCAACTGTATCGCCTTGGATTGTAACAACCGAAGCATTAGCACCTTATAGAACAAGCTGGACACGTGATGAAAACGATCCACAGCCTATGGACTATTTAGAATCAAAAGCGAATCGCGACCAAGGTGCTTTTGATATTCAAATGGATGTTAAAATTCAAACGCAAAAAATGCGTAGCGAAGGCCATAACCCAACGCGCGTATCAACATCTAGCTTTAAGCACTCTTACTGGAGCGTGGCACAAATGGTTACTCACCACACAGTGAATGGCTGTAACTTTATGCCAGGTGACATGTTAGGTTCGGGCACTCAGTCGGGTCCAACGCACGAAGAAGCAGGTTCATTACTTGAGCTTTCACGTGGTGGCAAAGAAAAAATCACGCTAAGTAATGGCGAACAACGCAGCTTTTTAGAAGATGGCGATAACGTTATTATGCGTGGCTGGTGTGAAAAAGAAGGCTATGCACGTATAGGTTTTGGCTCTGTAGAGAGTACAGTTCTGCCTACAAAATAATACGAGTATTAAATAAAAGGGCTGCTTACTAAAAGCAGCCCTTTTTTATTAATTTTTGAACAGTTACAATTTTTCTCTGGCTTTTTTAACTCAAATTGCTATCTTAATTCGGTTAATAGCCAATGTTTATATGCCATGTCAGTATTTATAAAGTCTTTTTATCAAAAAACATTTCCAGCCCGTCAGTTACTTATTCGCCAAAATGGTGAAGTTAAGCATGTTGTTTTGGCGTCTTGGGTTCAGCTTACTGTTGCAGTACTTGTTTTTGCTACTTTAGCTTGGATCAGTATTTCTACATTACGTGTTTATTCACAAACGAACAAAATTTCCAACATCCAGCAAAACCAATTGAATAAACAACTACTTTGGCAGAAAAAAGTCAGCGAACAAAATGCACTTTATACAAATCAGTTAGAACAGCTGGCTATTCTTGAACAAAAACAGGCTTTATTGCAAAGCATGATAGAGTCATTACCGGCCTCGATTAGCAAAGATTCAATACAGCTTGATAGTAATCTCGAGTCACCAATTAGTGAACGAAAAGAAGAATTTCATGCTCCACTACTTGATGAAGAGCCAAACAATAAGCAAGTGAACTTAGTTACCCCGCTTACTTTTTCAGCAAGATACCAACATTTAGCACAAGCTTATCAAAAAAACTTTGCATTACTTGATAGCCAAATAAATAAACGACACGACGATATTTTAGCAATGCTTAAAGGCGCAGGACTTGAATCGGCACTTAAACAACATTTGGCACTAAGCGAACAAAAAACAGCACAAGGTGGCCCACTTGATGTTTTTGATGAAACAAAAATTCCGACCCAATTTTTACTTATTGCCGATAAACTACTCTTATTAAATAACCTTGAGAGCTTTTTAACAGAGCTTCCGAATTCTTTACCTTTGCCTGCTGCAAAATATTACATTTCAAGTAGTTTTGGTCTTCGCAAAGATCCTATGAATAATCGTCGAGCCTTTCATAAAGGAGTCGATTTAGCTGGTTGGCATAAAACCGAAATTTTTGCCCCTGCTGACGCTATAGTTCTCAGAGCCGGCCGCAACGGTGGTTATGGTAACTTTATTGAGCTTGAACATAAAAATGGCCTTGTGACTCGTTTTGGCCACTTAAATAAGATTAAAGTGAAGAAAGGTCAACTAATTACTAAAAATGATGTAATAGGTTTAATGGGGAGCACCGGTAGAAGTACCAGTACTCACTTGCATTATGAAGTATTACTTGATGGCAAACATGTTAATCCTCTAAAAATAACAAAGGCGCTTTCTCATGTTCGGTAGAAAGAAACAAAAACCAGGAAGCTCTAGTTTAAAAAGAGTAAATAACACTCCCTCTATTATTTCACAAGATGTTCGTCTCACAGGCACCTTAGTTAGCCAAGGTGAAGTACAATTAGATGGTCGTATTGATGGTGATATTAAAGCAAAACATTTAGTTATTGGCTCAACAGGTATTATTGAAGGCATGGTTGAAGCACAAAATGTAGTTGTAAAAGGCAAAGTTATTGGCTCAATAAACGCCAGTGAAGTAAATGTTAAAAGCGGCGCACATGTTCATGGCGATGTATTCCACGATACCTTAAGCATAGATGCCGGTGCGATTATTGAAGGTAGTTTAAAGCAACGTTTTGAAAAAGATGCAATTGAGCTTATTAGTGAAGAATTAAAACCAGTCTGTGAAGTTAAGATGTTGTTAGAGGAAGACGACAGCGGCTTGTCGTTTGTAAATAAACAAGCCACAGATAAAAACTAAATCAACTCAGTTGACTGTTCATTATTTTTTTTCAGTGATATACATTGTAATATCAGCAGTGAATACAAGTTCATTGCGAGTATTATAAAGCTTTACTGGCACAACTAAGTCCTCTTTATCTATCCATTTATGCGGTAAATCAATCTCTGCAATTGCAGTTACATCAGTGTCTACTTTAGCTAAATACTGCACTGTCATCCCTTTTGGGATCCAACGATGCGTTTTAACTGGCACTGTAGCATCAACCATTACACCCGCACACAATTCAGCTAAGTTACACTGCGCAATAGCATGAATAGTTCCAATATGATTATGAACGCTGCGACGATTTTTAACCACCGCACTACAATGGCCCTCTCTCAAATCGAGTACGTAAGGTTTCATCGAACCAAAATATGGCGCTTTAAAGCAAACAGCTTTAGTAAAAAGCCAATTCCCAAAAGGTAAGCGCTTAAACTTGTGCCATGTTTTTACAAGTGCAGATTTATTACTCATTATTATTTTCCATCAACAGTTACTTTTTTAAAATTAACACATCAGACCAGTTTTAAAAAGTGCATTTATGCTGGCTTTTTAGCTTAATACAATCAAAAAGTAAGAATGACAGCCTATGCAGGGGTCATAAGCCCTTTCTTTTTTATGAGTGCCCACCTAAAATACTCGACAAAAGGAGACTCAATGCAAACACAGCCCGCTAAACCTAATATGACCTTGTTACTTATCTTAGCGTTACTCGTTATATTTTGCCCTATGGCAATCGATATTTACCTACCTGCTTTTCCAACTATTGCAGAACAATTTGCAGTTACTGAACAACAAGTACAGCAAACCGTTGCTATTTTTATGCTAACAGTAGGCCTAGGCCAATTAATTGCGGGCCCTTTAGCTGATAGATTTGGCCGAAAACCAGTGGCAGTAGTGGGCATTAGTTTGTATGCAAGCTCTGCATTACTCGCATACTACTCGCCTTCTTTTGAGGTATTGCTGATAGCACGTGCTTTTCAGGGAATTGGAGCCTGTGCCACGTTTGTTGTCGCATTTGCGATAGTGCGTGATAAATATGGTAGTGAACGAAGCGGTCAGATGATCACCTACCTTAACGGGATTGTGTGTTTCATTCCGGCAATGGCACCTATTTTAGGGGCTTGGCTTACCGTACAGTTTGGCTGGCGTATGAACTTTATGTTTTTAACCGCGTTTGCCATTTTGGGCCTTATTGTTACGCTATTCTTTTTTAGAGAAACTCGCCCTGCTGATAGTCATTATCAAGGGCATATTTTAGATTTACGTCGCTTTACACCGATTATTAAAACACCGGTATTTTTGTTTAATAGCCTAATTTGTATGGTCTCAATGTCGGCCATATTAGTGTATGTAACGCTCGCTCCAGGCTGGCTTATTACACATTTAGGCGGCACCGTAGCCGACTTTACTTTTTGGTTTACGTTAAATGCCGTAATAAGTATTGTCGCAAGTTTTATTTTACCAACCTACATTAAACGAAATAGCCAACGTGCTTTGCGTGTCGGTGTGAGTGTACTGGTTTTCTCAGGCATTTTAATGTTAGCCCTTAGCGGTATAGAAACAGCATTTGCGCTTATGCTACCTATCTTAATTGCTGCATTAGGGTTTGCTTTAAGTTTAGGCTCTGCTGCAGGAATGTCTCTGTCTAGCTTTCCTAAACAAGCAGGCACAGCCTCTGCATTACTTGGTGCAATGCAAATGAGTGGCGCAAGTATACTCGTCGTTTTAACCCAATATTTAGGGCTAAACACACCGTGGTTGATTGCTTTTCACTTATTATTACTAGTTCCGCTTTGGCTTATTTTAATGAGCAAAAAAGCACATACTTTACACCCAGCTAAAAGTACTCAATGATCAATCCTGACTTTTTAGTCTCATTTTTATTAGCCAGCTTTTTAATGGCAGTAGCGCCTGGGCCATCGAATGCATTTTTGATGGCGCAAACATTTGCTAATGGTCGAGGCGCTGGTATGCAAAGTGCATTTGGTTTTGCATTAGGTGGAGCTATTCATACGCTATTTGCTGTTGTAGGCCTAAGCGCAGTACTAAAAGCCTCTCCTAGTGCTTATGCCGCAGTGCAATACGCAGGCGCAGCATACTTATGCTATTTAGGGTTTATGATGATTAAAGGCACGCTAAAGCAGCCAGAGCAGACACCTGAGGGCAAGCAAACCGATAAACCGCATATAAGTACCAGTAAAAAAAGTAATGTCATGTTTCAAGCGATGATGACTGAAGTACTAAACCCTAAAGTAGCATTATTCTTTATTGCATTTATTCCGCAATTTGTAGATCCAACGCTTTCATCGGCTACTTTTCAGCTCGCTTTTTTTGGCTTACTTTACCCTCTTTTTGCTTTTCCGATTGACTGCACGTATATTTATTTTGGCGACAAAATTGCACAGTTTTTTAGACGTAACCCAAATAGCCAACTTTGGATTGATAGGATCACTGGCATTGTATTTATTGCCCTTGCTATCAATCTATTATTTTAACTAACCTGCACTTTGGTTAAGAGATTTATTACCCAGAGTTTAAGCTAACTAATAAAAAAGAATCAGCATGGAACAAAAAACACAATCTCTTCCCGCACAAAAAAATATTGCTTTAGTTGCCCACGACGGTAAAAAAGCAGCATTAAAATTATGGTGTGAAAAGCACAAAGAAATACTCAGTAAGCACACTTTATATGGCACAGGTACTACAGGGCATTTAATTCAAAAAACCACGGGACTTGATGTAGTTCAGCTTTTAAGTGGTCCTATGGGCGGCGATCAACAACTTGGCGCTAAAATAGCAGAACATGAGATACATGTTTTAATATTTTTTTGGGACCCATTAGCATCACAGCCTCATGACCCTGATGTTAAAGCACTACTGCGTTTAGCAGCTGTTTGGAATATTCCGGTGGCGTGTAATGAAGTGAGTGCAGATATGTTATTAAGCTCACCGCTTATGGACGTAGAGCTTGAACGTACATTGCCAGATTACGAAAAATACCTCGCAACCCGACAAATAGATCTTTAAACCTCAATTGTAATCTAGGTTATTTATAAAGCATGCTGGCCCATTTAGTCAGGCCAGCGGTTACACTACCAAAGTGATCCCCGTTAACCATTTTTATATCGCCTAAGTGCTCACTTAAAGCCGCTTTAATCAATGGTGATTGTGCACTACCGCCTGTTAAGTAAATAATGTCTGGCGTGGTCGCAGCGTCGCTGATTGCTTGTTTTGCTAAAGTAACTATTTGGCTAATACTACTCTCAACGGCAACAGCTAAATCGCTTACAGATACATTTTTATTCAGTCCACTATCTAAAAAGCTTAAATCACAATCAAACGCACTAGCTGATGAAAGTGCTATTTTAGCCGCTTCACCTTGTTGCACTAATTGATGGCCTTGCTTGTTTTGCTGTAAATGTATTAAACGCTTATAAAGCTCAGGCGCACTTACATCACGTAATTGTGCATTTAGCTCTCGGGTATGGCTTTCACTATAAAATTGGCTTTGTAAGTTTACATCGTTAATTTTACACGCTTGCCAAAACGCTTGATTAGGCAAAGGCAAACCCGATTTAAACGTACTGCCTAAACCCAATAACGGCATTAAACCATGAAAGCTCAAAGCAATATCTAAATCATTTCCGCCAACACGTTTACCACTGTGAGATAAAAAATCGCTATCGCGCTGGCTATTTCCTCTAAAGCTTGGACCCATTTGTACAAATGAGCAGTCACTTGTACCACCACCAATATCAATAACGAGGACTTTTTGATCCTGAGTTAAATCACTCTCGTAGTCGATACCCGCAGCAAGTGGCTCATATAAAAACTCTACGTCTTTAAAACCAGCACGTTTAGCAGCACGCTCTAAAATACCGACCGCTTGTTGATTTGATTGCTCGCCACCCACAGCTTGAAAGTTTACTGGGCGACCAATCACTGTTTGTGTAAGTGTTTTACCTAAAGAGCGCTCAGCGCGTTGCTTAATTTTTAAAATCATCGCGGTTGCGATATCTTCAAAAAAGTTAATTTGACCTTGCTTTAAACCTGTTGCACCAAAAAATGATTTAGGAGACTTAACAAAATAGCCTTCTTCAGGAAACTGCACGTACTCGCTAATCGCTTCACGACCAATAAATAGGGTTTCATCTGAAGGTTGTAAATCAAGGTCTGACTTAATACGAGGTAAGGTATTTAATAATGCTTGGCGCTGCGTTAAAAAGTCATGCTCATGGGCTGTGCCATGTAAATGCTTAGCAACAAAATCAACAACCAACGCGCTGTGATGAGTGTAAAGTGTAGACGGTAAGTAATGTTTTCCTTGCTCTAGCGGTACTAATTGAACATTACCCTCGCTCATTACACCCATAGCACAATTAGAACTACCGTAATCAAAACCTACAAACATACTTCACCACACATTACCAAAAAGGCCGCGCAATTTAGCACACTTTGTAAAATTTATAAATGTTATAAACTATCTCTGACCCGTAAAAAACTAGCAAAACGCGGTAACCCATTTTTTGTTAAGCCATGAAATCGGTACGTTACAGTACTACCAATTTCCGGTGGAGTGGAGCGCTGTGCATCTTTAAACCCTGTACCAATAGAGAATACCTGCCCCTGCGCTGTTTTTACCCTTAATGCCCCTAACATACCTTGATATTTACCTTTGCCTGGTAAGTGCGCAATTACAACCGCTTCTGCATCTAAATAAGGTTTTAATTTTAGTAATGCATTACTTCTTCCATTGCTGTGCTTAGCGCTGGCCAAATGAAGCATTACGCCCTCGCCGCCCTGCTTAGTTATGTTCTCAAAATACTCTGTAAGCTGCTCATTATTTGTAAAGCTATATTGAACTACAGCACTAATGTGCGGCGAGTTTAGGCTGGTAATAAGCTCATTATAGTTTTTATAGCGAGTGCTAAAAGGCAGATTTTTATCTGGCATATCAAATACTTTATAAGTAATAGTTTGCCAATCATGATTATTAGGTTTTTTAGTTCTGACTATGCCACTAAGCGCAGAAAAGTGCTCACGTTTAGTCCACAGCTCACCATCAAGCCATACATTTGGCAATGGCGCTGTAAACCAACTTGGCGCATTGATAATATTACCCTTACGAGTTAAAAACTCCGTGCCGGTCCAGATAGCTCTTACGCCATCATATTTTTCACTGACTAAATACTTACTTACATCATAATGCTTAGTTTCGTCATATACTTTAGCCAGTAAAACAGACGGCTGTGCTGCATTTATGCATTGCGTAAAAAGTACAATAACAATTAAAAGCAGGTGTTTAATAGTAGACATTGGCGCATCCAAGCATGTAAAAGTTGGCTTAAACTATAGTTGAGATTGCGCCCATTGCCAAAACTCATCTAAGTTGCTCATTTGATAGGTAGCTTGGCTAAAATAGTGATCTTTAGTATGGCTATTGGCAATGGCTACCACACGTAACAAAGCATTGTTGGCCGCCGTAACGCCGGTAAATGTATCCTCAACAGCAATTGCATTGCTTGCCTGTATATTTATCTGCTCAAGTGCCAGTAAATATGGGTCCCCAGCAGGTTTAGGATTACTTACGTCATCTTTTGTAACCACCGTATCAAACAGCTCATAAAACCCTAAACCTTTAAGTATTGGCATAGCTTCACTTTTAGCACTGCCTGTTACTAGCGCCATTTTTAAGCCACTCTCTTTTACAGCTTTCAACGTTTGCTCTGTAAATGGCATCAGTGGCGGTAAATGTGTTACTACATATTCACCAAATAAACGGTATTTTTCATCTGCTAAAAATTGTGCACTTACCGATAAGTTATGCTCTTGCTTAATTTCGATTGCGGCTTCTAAAGTGGGCCGTCCCGAAAAGCGCTGACAAAAATCATTTTCTAAATAACTAACACCGTAAGGCTTAAGTAGTTTACTCCAGCATACAAAGTGCATACTTTCTGAATCAACTAATGTGCCATCCATATCAAATAATATTGCTTGTAAAGTCATCCTCATTCCTTATACCAACCTAAGCTAAATTTTGACAATAAAAAAAGGCGCCTTAAGCACCTTTTATATAAATACAGTTATTGCGTTAAGCCTGCTGGCGGCTCACCAGTTGCTTCCTCACCCGTATCAACATCAACAAGCTCATAGCCACGCGTTTTGCGCATAACTTTAAGTACAGGTTTTTCAAATGCTGTTTTTAAACGCTCTGAGTCATCTTTTAATTCATCTAATGTTGTACCAAAAGGGGCTGCGCCTGTTTCTGACCAGTTAGTTACTTTGCCGTTCAAGTTATATTCCACTTCGTGTATTTGATATTGCGCTGCTTCGTCTTTCGTTGCTTCACAAAAAATTATACGGTAATTCCAAAATCCAGCCATCTTTTTATCTCTTTAAATTAATTAACGCTACTTTACCAGCTTTATAAAAACATAAAAGCCTGCACAAGGCA
>NZ_BADY01000039.1:0-21587 GCF_000241185.1 Pseudoalteromonas sp. BSi20495 | reverse complement strand
TTTTTTGCTTTAAAGCAGTTTAACTTACTTTGCGCTGTGCAGCCTGAATGTATTGCACTAAATCTTCAATAGAAACCACGGTCATATTATGTTTATTAGCATAATCACTCACCTCAGGTAAGCGCGCCATTGAACCATCAGGATTTGTTAGTTCACAAATTACGCCAAATGGTTTTAAGCCGGCAAGTTGCATTAAATCAACGGATGCTTCGGTATGACCGCGACGCACTAATACACCACCCGTTTGTGCTTTTAAACCAAATACATGCCCAGGGCGCGATAAATCACTTGGTTTTGCATTATCCGCTGTCGCTGCTTTTATAGTAGTTACTCTATCAGCAGCAGACACGCCTGTTGTAACGCCGTGCTTAGCTTCAATAGTGACTGTATAAGCGGTGTTATTTTGACTCGTATTGTTAGCTACCATTTGCGGTAAGTCGAGCTGTTTAATGCGCTCCTCCCCCATGCATAAGCAAACAATGCCGCTGCCTTCGCGGATCATCTCGGCCATTTGAGAAGTCGTTAAATGCTCAGCTGAAAAAACAAAGTCGCCTTCATTTTCACGGTTTTCATCATCAACAACAAGTACGCCTTGGCCTTGCTGTAGTGCAGTGATTGCGCTTTGTACGCGGGTATGGCTTTCGCCGAATTGAGTAAGTAGAGACTGAATCATCATTATATTCCAAATAAAAATAATAGATTCAGGACTGTGAAAGGATCAGTAATACATCACTTAAATTTAAAGCGAACACTACCAAAATAGCTTAAATAGAATAACAAAAAGCACGCCGAAAAATGCAGCGCACAGTGTTATACCAACTGCATTAAATTAGTGATTAATTATAGCGCAAAAAAAACAGCTCACTTAACGCGATACAATGATCAGGCCTTTAATAAAATCGGTATTAGTATAATAAGCCATATTCTCTTTCATCCGGACTGTAACCGTCGGCTCTGGCATCTCACCAGATCTGCTTGACCTTTACTTAACCTAAAATAAGTTAAATAAAGCGCTCGCGGGCTCGTTTAAGTCATAAAAAACATTAAACATACCGCCGGTGGGGAATTTCACCCCGCCCTGAGAATTCACTTTTATAACTAGAGCGCTATAAAAGCGGGCTTATTATACCCTTTAACCTAATTACTTATCAAAGGTAAGTGAGTACACTTCTAACAAAGCTCGGTATTTAATGAGGCTTTGATGACTTTACCTTCATTTATTTCAGCGGTGATTGTACAAGTAGCGCCGTTTACTAAATTTAAGTTAGGTGGAACATGACCTATATCAGCATCAATAATTACAGGAAATAAACACCCACCTAGCGCAACATCTAACGCATGGCGATAATCAAAGGCATCGTAATGACTTTGTGTAATTTCACTTCGCCCTAAAATCAAACCATTGATGTCGTCAAATATGCCCGCTAATTTTAATGACAGTAAAAATCGTGCAACGGTTGTCGGTGTAAGCTCTGAGTTTTCAAGGTATAGAATAAGTCCTTCAGGTGCGCTGTGCTTCTTAAACTCATGCAGCGCTAAAAATGGCGAGTCAAGCAATAAACCTACGGTATCTAAACACCCACCAAATAACCGACCAGACATTTCTATGGTACGTTTATCTGTGTAGTTTAAACATTGCCAATTTGTGGGCTCACTCGGGCTGAGTAATTCGTTCGGGTTTTGCGCGTAATGAGGCTTATTTTTTTGATATAAAGAAGAAGGACCTTGCTCAAATTTACTACCGGCTTCGTAGGTCAGAGTTTCAAATATTTGTAAGCTATACGGATTTTTTTCATCTGGATGCAACTGCATAAGATTAGCGCTGTGAAGGGTTGCCCATTGGCACTTAGCCGTTAATGCACATGCAATAGTACTCACATCAGAAAAACCAACTAACCACTTAGGCTTTGCTTCTTTAATGGCGTTAAAATCAAGTAGTGGCAGTATCTCCATTGCCAGCTCACCACCCATCGGCGGCATAATCGCATCTATTTCATCATCTAATAAAAAACCCATTAGCTGCTGAGCATGCGCTTTTGCGTTAAGCTGTTCACGTGGTTTGTTTTGACGTAAAAACTCCCCTTCAACAACATCATACCCTCGTTGTTTTAGTCCATTTATAACAATGTCTAATCGAGCATGGTATTTTTCTTTTAGCCCAGATGAAAGCGAGCAAATTGCTATTTTTGATCCTACTTTCAAAGGCGCTGGGTAAAGTATATTAGCCATTGAGTGTTCCTTTTTAATAATACCAACCTGCATAAATCTTTGATCAATTTAACGAATTAAATTGCACTATAACGTTGTTAAAAGTTTTTTATTTAGAACAACTAGATATAAAAACTTTTGCCTAGTTCTAGCGTAATTTTCTTAACGTTAAATAGACCCCATATATAAGCAGATTGGTATAAAGTGATTATGTACCTATATCATCATGCTTACTCTTTATGCAATATGAACACTCTTATCAGTATAGTGATTTATTTAAGGCATAAAAAAACCGATGTAATTACATCGGTTTTTATTTAAAACGTTAAAGTGAGTTATGCGTTAAAGATACTCAACTTCAATGATTTCGTACTCAACGATACCTTTTGGCGTTTCAATAGACACTGCGTCGTCCATTTGTTTACCAATTAAGCCACGTGCAATCGGTGAGTTAACAGAAATTAAGTTGTTTTTAATATCTGCTTCATCATCGCCTACAATACGGTATTTTACTTCAGCATCAGTATCTACATTTACTATAGTTACTGTGGTGCCAAAAATAACTTTGCCCGTATTTGGCATTTTAGTTACGTCGATTATCTGAACATTTGAAAGCTTCGCTTCAATTTCTTGAATTCGACCTTCACAAAAACCCTGTTGCTCACGTGCAGCGTGGTACTCAGCGTTTTCTTTTAAGTCACCGTGTTCACGCGCAACAGCAATGTCGGCGATAATTTTTGGACGGGTAACTGTTTTTAATTCGTTAAGCTCTTTGCGCAGTAAATCTGCGCCACGAACTGTCATCGGAATTGATTGCATACTTTTCTCACTTAACACCAAGGCCCTAGTTGGCCTTGGCACATTTCCTTAGTTCAATCGCAGGTGTAGCTCTTGAACTGACGTTACTTTACTACGGTCATCTGCTTTGTTAGCAGTACAGTTAGCAAAAGCCGCGTTCAAGGTTGTCGTATAGTTGGTTTTATTTTGCAATGCACCACGACGTAACACCTTCGAATCTTCGATCGCTTGGCGACCTTCGGTGGTATTAACGATATAGCTGTACTCTTTATTCTTGATATAATCAAGAATATGCGGGCGGCCTTCATATACTTTGTTTACACGTCGTACTTCAATGCCAGCTTCTTCAAGAGCGTGTGCCGTGCCACCAGTTGCGTCAAGTTCAAAACCTAAGTCGGTCATGATTTTGGCTAATTCAACAATACGTGGCTTATCGCTATTACGAACAGATAATAGCGCGCGACCACCGCGTGGTAAAGTGTTGCTTGCACCTAATTGTGCTTTTGCGAATGCTTCGGCGAAAGTATCACCAACACCCATCACTTCACCTGTTGAACGCATCTCAGGACCACGAATTGGATCCACACCCTGAAACTTAGCAAATGGTAAAACAACTTCTTTAACGCTGTAGTAAGGAGGTATCACTTCTTTAGTAATACCTTGGCTTGCTAAAGACTGACCAGCCATACAACGTGCAGCTACTTTTGCAAGCGCCACACCGGTAGCTTTAGATACAAACGGTACAGTACGTGCAGCACGCGGGTTAACTTCGATTAAGTACACTTTGTCTTCTTTAACTGCAAACTGTGTATTCATCAAGCCAACAACACCAAGTTCAAGCGCCATGTCGGTTACTTGCTTGCGCATTACGTCTTGCACTTCTTGTGATAAAGAATGTGCAGGTAATGAACAGGCTGAGTCACCCGAGTGAACACCCGCTTGCTCAATGTGCTCCATGATACCGCCGATAATTACTTGCTCGCCGTCACAAATTGCGTCAACGTCAACTTCAATCGCATTATCTAAGAAACGGTCCAGCAATACAGGTGCTTCGTTTGATGCTTGTACCGCTTCGGTCATGTAGCGACGTAAATCATCTTCGTCGTATACAATTTCCATTGCACGACCACCTAGTACGTACGACGGGCGTACAACTAATGGAAAGCCAATTTCAACTGATTTAAGTAAAGCTTCTTCGGTTGAAGTTACTGTTGCATTTTCTGGCTGAAGTAAGTTTAAACGCTCAACAAGTTGTTGGAAACGTTCGCGGTCCTCTGCACGGTCAATCGCATCAGGTGAAGTACCAATCACTGGTACGCCATTGGCTTCAAGCTCACGCGCTAGCTTAAGTGGTGTTTGACCACCGTACTGTACGATAACGCCTTTTGGCTTTTCAACACGTACGATTTCGAGTACGTCTTCAAGCGTAATTGGTTCAAAGTATAACCTGTCTGATGTATCGTAATCGGTAGATACTGTTTCAGGGTTACAGTTAACCATAATAGTTTCGTAACCGTCTTCGCGAAGCGCAAGCGAGGCATGTACACAACAGTAATCAAATTCAATACCTTGGCCGATACGGTTTGGACCACCACCAATAACCATGATTTTATCACGATCTGTTGGGTTAGCTTCACACTCTTCATCGTAAGTTGAGTACATGTAAGCAGTGTCTGAGCTAAATTCTGCAGCGCACGTATCAACACGTTTGTATACTGGCACGATGTTTAATAAATGACGTTTTTTACGAATTTCAGCTTCAGATACACCTGCAATTTCAGCTATACGTGGATCTGCGAAACCTTTGCGTTTAAGTTTACGTAGGAAGTCGGCATTTAAACCAGCCATACCTACTTCACCAATTTTTGCTTCGTCTTTTAAAATATCTTCTATTTGTACTAAGAACCAGCGATTAACTTTAGTCAGCTCATAAACATCATCAACGCTCATACCATGGCGCATTGCATCGGCAATGTACCAAATACGCTCAGCACCTGGTTCGCGTAATTCGCGGATGATTTTTTCTTTCGCTTTAGGGTCATCAAGTGCAACTATTGGGTTAAAACCTGTTGCGCCCACTTCAAGACCACGTAATGCTTTGTGTAATGATTCTTGTTGGTTACGACCAATCGCCATTACTTCGCCAACAGATTTCATTTGCGTAGTTAAGCGGTCGTTAGCACCGGCAAATTTTTCAAAGTTAAAGCGAGGAATTTTTGTTACAACGTAATCGATTGAAGGCTCAAAAGACGCTGGAGTTTTACCGCCAGTAATATCGTTTTGAAGCTCATCAAGCGTGTATCCTACTGCTAGCTTTGCAGCAATTTTAGCAATTGGGAAACCCGTTGCTTTTGATGCAAGTGCAGATGAGCGTGATACGCGTGGGTTCATCTCAATGATAACCATACGGCCATCTTCAGGATTAATACCAAACTGCACGTTAGACCCGCCAGTTTCTACACCAATTTCACGTAATACCGCCATAGAGGCGTTACGCATAATTTGGTATTCTTTGTCGGTTAACGTTTGCGCTGGTGCAACGGTGATTGAATCGCCAGTGTGAACACCCATAGGGTCAAAGTTTTCAATGGTACAAACAATAATACAGTTATCGTTTTTATCACGTACAACTTCTGTTTCGTACTCTTTCCAACCAATCAGTGATTCATCAATCAATAATTCGTTTGTTGGCGATAAGTCTAAACCGCGCTCACAAATTTCTTCAAACTCTTCCATGTTGTA
Organism: Pseudoalteromonas sp. BSi20495; assembly: GCF_000241185.1. Taxonomy (NCBI): domain Bacteria; kingdom Pseudomonadati; phylum Pseudomonadota; class Gammaproteobacteria; order Alteromonadales; family Pseudoalteromonadaceae; genus Pseudoalteromonas; species Pseudoalteromonas sp. BSi20495. Next base: position 15,839 of record NZ_BADY01000039.1, on the reverse strand, counting down.
AGCAACACCGCCACCGGTGCCACCCATGGTGAAAGAAGGACGAATGATACATGGCAAGCCAATGCGGGTCATTGTATCTTTTGCTTCTTCCATTGTGTGAGCAATCTCAGCACGTGGACATTCAAGACCAATGTTTTTCATTGCTACGTCAAAGCGTTCACGGTTTTCTGCTTTGTCGATTGCATCAGCCGTTGCGCCAATTAGCTCAACGCCATGCTTAGCCAATACACCGTGCTTGTCTAAATCAAGTGCACAGTTTAATGCTGTTTGACCACCCATTGTAGGCAGTACTGCATCAGGCTTTTCTTTTTCAATAATTTTTTCTACCACTTCCCAGTGAATTGGTTCGATGTATGTTGCATCAGCCATATCAGGGTCGGTCATGATAGTTGCAGGGTTTGAGTTAACTAATATAACTCTGTAGCCTTCTTCTCTAAGTGCTTTACACGCTTGAGCACCAGAGTAGTCAAATTCACAAGCTTGACCAATTACAATTGGGCCTGCGCCTAAGATAAGAATGCTTTTTATGTCGGTACGTTTTGGCATTATTACTCCAGTTAAATTAGTGTTTACGCGCTTGCATCAAATCGATGAAGTGGTCAAATAATGGTGCTGCATCGTGTGGACCTGGACTTGCTTCAGGGTGACCCTGGAAGCTAAACGCAGGCTTATCTGTACGATGAATACCTTGAAGCGTTCCATCAAATAACGATTTATGCGTGGCACGAAGCGTACTTGGTAGGCTTGATTCTTGAGCTGCAAAACCATGGTTTTGAGCTGTTATCATAACTACATCGCGGTCTAGGTCTTTAACTGGGTGGTTAGCGCCGTGGTGGCCAAATTTCATTTTTTCTGTTTTAGCACCTGAGGCAAGGGCTAATAACTGATGACCTAAACAGATACCAAAAATAGGTGTGTCGGTTTCTAAAAAGGCTTGAATGGCTTCAATAGCGTAAGTACATGGCTCAGGATCACCAGGGCCATTAGATAGGAAGATACCATCAGGGTTTAAAGCAAGTACGTCAGCGGCTGAAGTTTGCGCTGGTACTACTGTAAGTTTACAACCACGGTCTACAAGCATACGTAAGATATTACGTTTTACACCGAAGTCGTAGGCAACAACATGAAACTTTTCATCAGCAGCGTCAAGGGTTTTAAATCCTTCACCTAATGTCCAGCTTGATTCGCGCCACTCAAAATTTTCCTTGGTTGAGACAACTTTTGCTAAATCCATACCTTTTAAGCCTGGGAAGGCTTGCGCGGCTTGTAACGCTTTATTTTCGTCTAGCTCGTCACCGGCAACAATACACCCGTTTTGTGCGCCTTTATCACGCAAAATTCGAGTTAGCTTTCTGGTGTCGATGTCCGCAATACCTAAAATATTACGTTCTTTTAAGTAATCATCTAACGATTGCTCGTTACGAAAGTTACTTGCTAGCAGTGGCAAATCACGGATCACTAGGCCTTTAGCCCAAATTTGATTCGCTTCTTCGTCTTCGCTGTTGGTACCCGTATTACCGATATGTGGGTACGTCAAAGTTACGATTTGTTCCGCGTATGATGGATCAGTCAAAATTTCTTGATAACCAGTCATAGACGTATTGAATACCACTTCACCGACTGACATGCCGTCAGCGCCGATTGCAGTACCGCGAAACACTGTGCCGTCTTCTAGGACTAACAGAGCGGATTTAGTCAAGTTAAACCTCCTAACAGTAAAAAACGGGAGTAAGCAATTGCTTAACACCCCGCCAATACCCAGAGGGATCGTCAAAACCAGATTTTTGTGAGCTTAAATTGTTTTACGCAGTCTTAAATGATGCAGATGTAAAGCATTCAACCTTCAATCATTTTTCTTGCCTAAAACTATTTTCATTCCCACTGAAACCCTGGATTTACTAGCCACTTGGGTATAATTGGAAACACGCATTTAGTAATTTTTGGCAAATTGGCTGCATATTACATGAAGTTGCTATTTAGGTCTAATATTATTTGGTTAATTGTTACAAATAAGTCACTGTAGGTGAAATTAGACCCAAACAGTTAAAATAGTAACTAAACTACTTAAGATCTAGCACATCTTGCATATCATAAAGTCCAGCAGGTTTGTTTTTCAACCAGCTTGCAGCCCTTATAGCACCTAGAGCGAACGTCATTCTCGAACTTGCTTTATGTGTTAATTCAAGCCTTTCGCCCATTGTAGCGAAGTATGCGGTATGTTCACCTACTATATCGCCCCCTCTTAGGACAGAATAACCAATCTCATTTTGAGATTTAGCTGTTTCTACTTGGCTTCGGTCATATACCGCAACCTCGTCGTGATCCCAGCCTTTCGCTTGCGCGATTGACTCACCTATTGCCAGTGCGGTACCCGATGGTGCATCTATTTTATGACGGTGGTGCGCTTCAAATATTTCGATATCTAAATCGTCACCAAACTTAGTCGCTGCAGTTTGCACAAGGTTGAGTAATACATTGACACCTACGCTGTAATTTCGCGCAAATACAATAGGGATATGTTTAGCGGCATCGTGTAATAGCGCCATATCATCATTTGTTAAACCTGTTGTGCCAATTACCATAGGAATTTTTTGCGCTACAGCGGTTTTTAAATGGTTTTTCATACCCGCTGGCAGCGTAAAGTCGATTAAAACATCTACATTATCTATTGTACTTTCGTCGCTAAAGCTAACACTGTTATCGGCTGCGCTGTTTACTTGATTTACATTAATGCCTAATAGCGATGAACTGCTTCGAACATATGCACCTGTAAGTTGTGTTTGTTCTTTAATTGTCGCGGCTTCTAATAGAGCTAAGCCCATTCTACCGTTAGCACCAAAAACACCTATTCGATTTGTAGTCATGGTTTTTACCTAATTTAATTTGAATCCGTTTATTAGCCATATATCCGGGCATTACAAAATACGTAGGTAGGTATTTTTATGCAGTTGGATAAATATCAATCGCTGAAAATCGCGTTGTTTTATAGATATTATCTAAAAGTCATGCAATAGTCAGGTGACCTTTTAATTTAATAATAATAACAATACCAGTTTACTTTAGCCATCTATACATTTAAACTTCTCTTTCGCGTCGATTTGGTCTTTGGCTTGCGGACGCTGCGGCTAACAACTTTTTTTTAAAAAGTTGTACTGCTAAATTCAGCTAAAAGAGGAGTTTTGGCTGTGATAAATTTTACTGGTTATGAGGATTATGATGCAGCCATCATTTAATAAAAACAAAGCAATACTTTCTTTACTTCCCCTACTTACCTTTGTAGCGCTATTTTTAGGCTCAGGTTTGTATTTGCAATCGCAAGGGGTTGATTATGCTTTTTACCAACTACCCGCACCTGTTGCTATATTGCCCGCCATCATGCTTGCGTTTATTTTAAATAAAGGCACGGTAAACCAATGTGTAGAAACCTTTATTAAAGGTGCCGGACACAACAATATTATTACCATGTGTTTAATATACTTACTTGCGGGTGCTTTTTCTGCCGTTGCCAGTGCAACCGGTGGTGTAGATGCAGTAGTAAATGCAGGCTTATCGCTTATTCCACCTTCGTTGTTACTCCCTGGTTTATTTTTAATTGCAGCGGTTGTATCAACAGCAATGGGTACGTCAATGGGTACGATTGGCGCCATTGGCCCTATCGCTTATGCGGTATCAATTAAAACAGGTATAGATCCAGCATTAATGGCCGGTACGATTGTATCTGGCGCTATGTTTGGCGATAACTTATCTATTATTTCAGACACCACTATTGCAGCTACGCGCACGCAGGGCTGTGAAATGAAAGACAAGTTTAAAGAGAATCTTAAAATTGCTGTCCCTGCTGCAATACTGACTATTGGCTTATTGTTTTATTTAACACCTGCTGCTCAAGTTGTTGAAACCAAGGATTACGATATTTGGTTAGTGCTTCCGTATGCCTTTATTTTAGTGCTAGCAGTTGCTGGCTTGAACGTCTTTGTAGTGTTGTTTAGCGGTATTATTTTTGCCGCATTAATGGGCTTTACAGGAAGTTATGAAGGCGCAAGCTTTGTAAAAGACATTTACAAAGGCTTTACCGATATGCAGGAAATATTTTTACTCTCAATGTTTATTGGTGGCTTATCTGAATTTATTCGTATTAATGGTGGCCTTGATTACATTGCTCAAAAAATTCAAGCAATTACTAAAATCATTGCAAAATGGCACCGTAAAGTGGCAGATCAATTAGGTATCGCTGCGTTAGTTTTAACAAGTAATGTCTGTATTGCCAATAACACCGTATCTATTATTGTGGCCGGCCCTATTGCTAAAAAGCTTGCTGATGATGGTGAAATAAGCGGTAAGCGCTCTGCAAGTTTGCTAGATATTTTTGCTTGTGTAACGCAGGGTTCTTTACCATACGGCGCACAAGCATTGTTACTTGGCGCTACGTTTAAAATAAGCCCTTGGGAAGTATCAACCTCTTCCTATTATTGTTTTATCCTAGCATTTACGGCAATAACTATCATTTGCTTACGCCGCAATAAAGCGTAATAAATTGCGTTTCCACATGTTGCAGCTTATAAGGTAAGCTGCAACATGTGTTAAATTAGCGATCAACAAATCAATCTCTTCTGCTATAATCTCTGCTTCCGCGTGTCACTAAAATTATAGTTATTAAACAGTTATGAAATTTAAAAAATTACTCCCTTTTATTACTTTTACTTCTCTTGCTTTATCATCGTCGGCTTTTGCTGCTAATTGGAGCAGTACAGCACTACACATTAATAATGGAAGTCAAAAAAATCCATTTTCTAAACAAGAGTCCGATACTACCGTTTACTCGGTTCAACATGCATCGGGCTATGACTACGGCGATAACTTCTTCTTTATCGATTACAGTAAAGACGATATAGATGATGGTTACCAAGATGCTGATTTTTATGGTGAATGGTACTCAACGGTAAGCTTATCGGCCATTAGCGGCGAAAAAATTGGCTCTGGTGCATTATTAGATGTTGGCCTTACGGGCGGTATTAACGTTGCTGGTGATGCAAAAGTAATGAAATACCTACCAGGTGTTAAATTAAGCTGGGATGTACCTGGTTTTAACTTTTTTCAAACGTTGTTCACAGCTTACATTGACGATAGTGAAGGTGTAGCAAAAGGCGGTGCACCTATTGAAACTAATAGCTGGATGCTTGATGTAGCTTTTGAGTATCCTTTCTCTATTGGCTCACAAAAGTTTAGCTTTAAAGGCCACGCTGAATACATTGCTGAACGTGAAGATGAATTTGGTAACGATGTTGAGGCGTGGATACTCGCACAGCCTATTTTAGTGTGGGATATGGGCCACGCTCTTCAAATGAAAGAAAACACACTCCTGTTGGGTATGGAATTACAATACTGGCACAATAAACTAGGTACTGAAGTCACTGAATCGGTACCACAAATCCATATTGAGTGGACGTTTTAAGCTTTAACAATCAGCTCTTTACTCAGTAATTAATAAGCGAAGCTTTATTTTAGCTTCGCTTCTTTTCGTCCACGTAAAACATTTAATTGAACAGGTTTAAATACTTAGTTATTGTTGTACTTCTTTTAAGCCAAGCGCTCGCCTTTAATAGGAGTAACTGAATGTCGTCGATTAAAGTTATTTGTTTCTCTACTTTATTAGTACTAACAAACAATGCCTTAGCTGGCACTTCTCAAGATACATCTGCCCTTTCTTATGATGCACTTTTAACTAATTACGAATACGATTTTAAAGTAAATTACTTTGCACTTGAGTCGCAAAAACAATCATTAAAAATGGCCTATATTTACTTAAAGCCAACCAAATCCGACATGCCAACAGTTACACTTATGCATGGCAAAAACTTTAATGCAGATTACTGGACTACCACTGCGCAATATCTGCAATCTTTAGGTTATGGGGTATTAATTCCAGATCAAATTGGTTTTGGTAAGTCGTCTAAGCCAACTAATTACCAGTATTCATTTGCGGCTCTTGCTCATCATACTCATGCGTTAATGGACTCACTTGATATAAAAGAGTCGATTGTATTAGGGCACTCAATGGGTGGAATGCTAGCGAGTCGTTTTGCATTAATGTATCCAAATACAACTAAAAAGCTAATTTTATTAAACCCTATTGGGCTTGAAAACTACTTGCAGTATGTTGATTACAAAGATACAAATTTTTTCTATAAAAATGAGTTTTCAAAAACGCCGGAAGGCGTAAGAAAATATCAACAAAAAAATTACTACGATGGTAAGTGGAATGCCACATATTCAGCCTTAACTGACTTCATAACAGGGCAAATACAAGGCCCAGATAAAGAACAAATGGCATGGGTGAATGCAAAAACATACGATATGATTTTCACTCAACCTGTAATAACCGAATTTAAAGATTTAACTATGCCGGTTAAATTAATTATAGGTACGCGGGATAGAACCGGCCCTGGCCGTAACTGGAAAAAAGAGGGTGTTAATTACGAGCTTGGTCGATATGATAAATTAGGCAAACACGCTGCAACACTTATCCCTGAAGCACAATTATTCGAGCTGGATAACTTAGGGCACCTGCCGCACATTGAAGATTTCGAACGCTTTAAAAATGTATTTAAACAAGCACTTCCTGCTGAATAACCACGCTTAAGAACTAAAATAAAACCCCTGTAGGTAAAATACTTACAGGGGTTTTATTTTAATTACGCATTAATACTAAACGTACACTACTTCAAATAGTAAAGCGCTTAACTACAGTGTGCACTGTGGGTTTTTACCCTGTGCTTTAGCAGTACTTTGCTCACTAAGTGCTTTGCTCATTTGCGCTTGTAAGTTTTTAATACGGTTACTTGGCGCTGGGTGAGTTGATAAAAACTCAGGTGTTGTACCACTACCTGCCGCACTCATATTTTGCCAAAGGGTTACTGACTCTTGTGGGTTAAAGCCGGCCTCAGCCATTAAATCTAAACCAATAGTATCGGCTTCTGATTCGTGCGAGCGGCTAAATGGCAAAACAACACCATACTGTGCGCCCAAACCTAAGCCTTGCATAATTTCATTACGATATTGAATGTTACCCATTTCAAGTGCCGCACTACCAAGTTGCATACCGGTATCTAAAATAGAGCTTTGTGAAACACGCTCATTTGAATGCTCAGCAATTACGTGCCCTACTTCGTGCCCTAGTACTGTTGCTAATTGGTCTTGATTAGTAGCAATTTTTAATAAGCCAGTATGAACACCAATGTAACCACCTGGTAGTGCAAAAGCATTAGCAGATTCATCTTCAAATACAACCACTTCCCAATTTTGCGAAGCGTATTCTTTTGGTAATACAGCCACTACTTTTTCAGCAATGCAATTTACATATGCATTTGTTTTTGCATCTTTATTAATTGGTTGGTTTTTTTTCATATCAGCAAAACTAGCAGTGCCCATTTCACTCATTTGTTGGTCTGAATAAAGCGCTATTTGTGTGCGTCCTGTTGGCGACGTTTTACAACCAGCCAAAACGGCTGTTGCTAATACTGCAAGTACTAGTTTTTTCATGGTAATTCTCTTAAGCAATTAATTTTTTATTGCTTGTAGAATAGCAAACACAGTACCAATTTAAAATATTTGCTTTATATAGCGCTATATTAACAAGATGCGATAAGACGATAAACTTAGCAGGCGAACTAAGTTTATCCAAATACAATGCCCTGTTACACTACAGTCCTTGTTTTTAGTGATTGTTGAGTTTACACATGGACGCCTCAGCCTCGTCTTTTAATACCCGTATTTTATTGCCTTTATTAGCCAGTATTGTGGCGATTACGCCATTGGCTATTGATATGTATTTGCCCGCCATGCTGGTAATTGCAAACGATTTACACACTAATATGCCAAATGTACAAATATCGTTGAGTATTTACTTAGCAGGTTATTCATTGGGGATGTTATTTTTTGGCCCGATTGCCGATCAAATTGGCCGCCGTAAGCTCGCCCGTATTGGCTTAACCCTATTTGGCGCAAGCTCACTTGCACTTGCATTTACCACCGAAATCCATGCCTTTTGGACTCTTCGAGCAGTACAAGCATTTACGGGAGCTGCAGCAACGGTAGTAGTACCGGGTATTATTCGCCATATTTATCAGCAAAACACAGCTAAAGGAATGTCGTATGTATCGATGATCATGATGGTAGCACCGTTAGTTGCCCCCTCAGTTGGCTCGTTTATTTTAGGGTTTTCTGTTTGGTCAACCATATTCTTGGTGCTTGCTGGATATAGCTTTTTAATATTAGCGTTTGTACAAGTATATCTAATCGATATTCCTATTCACAAAAATGAAAAAAAGGGTCTCGCTTTATTTTTTGATAGCTATAAAACAGTGCTCAGTAATAAAGATGCACGTGCCGACATACTCAGTTCTATGTTTGTATCATTTGGATTTTTTTGCTTTTTAACCTCAGTACCTTTTATATATTTAGATTTATATGAAGTGTCAGAACAATTATTTGGTGTATTATTTGCCTTTAACGTAATGGCGCTGATGTTTGGTAACTTTTTAAATACGCGAATTGTACCAAGGCTGGGCTCTCGAAAGATGCTCTATATTGGGCTTGTATGTGGATTTGTATCGGGGCTTGCGCTATTAACATTTAGCTTATTGCATTTATCACTTTATTATATTGTGGCTGCTATTGCGCCATTAATGATGAGTTTAGGCGTCACAGCAAGTAATGCTGACTCGTTAATTTTAATGAAGTTTGAAAAAAACACAGGCACGGCAACCGCCGTAATTGGCACTCTTCGTTTTGGTAGTGGCGCATTAGTTGGCCCCTTACTCGCGATTATGCATGCAAAAAGCGCAGTGCCATTTTCAAGCTTAATGTTTAGTGCCGTGTTACTCACTATGCTCGTACAGTTAATTCACTATAAAAAAGAACAAAAAAAATGCCTCGTTATGAGGCATTTTTTAAAACTAATAATTCAATTAAGCATCAGCAGCTTTAGAAACCATAACCATCGCAGGGCGTAATAAACGACCATTCAATGTGTAACCTTTTTGCATAACAGCAAGTACTGTATTAGGTGTTACATCGTTACTTGGTTGGATTGACATTGCTTGATGAAAATCTGGATTAAACTGCTCACCTTGTGGGTTTACAATTTCAACACCAAATTTAGAAACAGCGTCATTAAAGCTCTTAACCGTCATATCGATACCTTCAAGCAACGGCTTTAAAGTCTCATTTTCTTTATCAGAAAATTCAATAGCACGTTCAAGGTTATCAATTACAGGTAGTAATTCGTTAGCAAATTTTTCTAGTGCAAATTTATGCGCTTTTTCTACATCTTGTGCTGCACGACGACGAATATTATCTACGTCTGCTGCTGCGCGAACAACACCATCTTTTTGATCAGCAATAGTTTGCTTAGCGGCCTCAAGCTCTGCATATAGCATCGCAATTTCTGCTTCAGGGCTTTGCTCTTGTTCTGCATGTTGATCAGCGGCTTCTACTGCTGCTTCTACATCAGCCTGCATTTTAGAAATTTCTTCGTTTAATTCTACTTCTTGCTCAGGGTTTTGTGTCTGCTCAGACATAAAATACGTGCTCCAATTCTTTTCAACTGCGGTAATTATGGGGATTGAATAAAAAGATTCAAGAGTTAGATGTCTCAATTAATTTAAATTCTTGGATTATTTCTTCAATTTGCGCTGATTTAGGGCAAATTATACAAAAGCGGCTTTGGTATTCTTGATTTTGAAAGTACGGGACACTTATTACAATTAATTCATCGCACTCAGTAAAAGGTAATTTTTCGCTATTAAGTACCGATAACCCATTTTTAAAAGCGAGCTTATCTTCTACATAATTTAAAAATGAGACACCAATATTTAAGCTTTGTTCACAATCAATTTGTTTGTAAAGGTAATTTTCACCAACAACAATACTGTTATCTGAGCCTAATTTTTGGCTTAGTTGTCGCGTCCATTGATTAAGCGAATCGTGACAATTTCGAGGCGCGGTATTAGCCATAGCTTGCATACGGTATAAACCTTCCATCAAGGTTTGTTGACTAAAGACGGTGTTTAACCACGTTGCAAACTGATAACGAACAGAGTCTGACGAATCATGAGGCTTATCAATACAAATATTATGGCTCTGCCCTGCTCTGTCTATTAATAAAATAAGCCAGTCGGTAGAATCAAAATCAAGTACCTCTACTCTAAATACTTGCTGCGAGCTGGCTTGTGGCAAACCCACACAACAACACACCTGATATTTTTGGCTCAAACCATGCGCTAGCTCAACGAGTTGTGATTGCTCTGGTTGCCAATAATTAGCAATATCAGCGAGTGGAAAGAACTCGTCAAACCAATAATCAAACCCCTCATTTGTAGGCACACGGCCTGCAGATGTATGAGGTGAATACAATAAGCCCACTTTTTCTAAGCGAGCCATCGCATTACGTACCGTAGCCGAACACACAGCCATGCCTTTAAGCTTAGCAATTTTTGTTGATGGGACGGGTAACCCCTCACCATTACAGTACATGTTCATAACAGCTGAAAAAATTTGCTGATCTCGTGGATTTAATTTCATGTTATCTACATCTTGTTGCATGTCTGATATATCGGGGCATTTACAGTTATTTCAAGTCACATAGTATGCTGGTATTTAATAAAACTAAATTAATTACCTAGGTAAGTTAATCATACCAATTTAAGCTAAGATCTGTATTTTCAAACACTTCTCTTTTGGGTTACTCTACAAACATTCAAACTTTTAGTGTACACATTATGGATTCTCCTTTTAAAACCATTGGCCTTATTGGTAAACCAAACCACCCTGGTGCAGCCGCAACACTACAACGTCTGCATACATTTTTACTTGCACTTGGTTTTGAGGTTATAGTAGAAAAACGCACTGGTGGCCAGTTAGTTGATGTACCCGCAGATAAACTAGTTAAGTTAGTCGACTTAGGGGAACTGGCTGATTTGGCTATTGTCGTTGGAGGTGACGGTAACATGTTGGGCGCAGCACGTGTTTTAGCTCGTTTCAACGTAGCAGTAATCGGTGTTAACAGGGGGAACCTTGGGTTCTTAACTGATCTTAACCCTGAAGGTTTTGAACCAAGTTTAGAACAAGTTTTAAGTGGTGATTTTATTGAAGAAAATCGCTTTTTACTTGAAGTAGAGGTATACCGCCACAACGAATTAAAAAGCGCTAATTCTGCGGTCAATGAAGCCGTGCTTCATGCCGATAAAGTTGCACATATGATTGAGTTTGAAGCCTTTATTAATAAAGATTTTGTATTTTCACAGCGCTCGGATGGCTTAATTGTATCAACACCAACAGGCTCAACGGCGTATTCACTTTCAGGTGGCGGACCTATTTTGACACCGGAGCTTAATGCTATTTCGTTAGTACCTATGTTCCCACATACATTATCGAGCAGACCATTAGTCGTTGATGCTGATAACGAAGTACGCTTAAAGCTAAGCCTAGAAAATACAGATAGCCTACAGGTAAGTTGCGACAGCCATGTTGTGCTTGCTGTTTTACCTGGCGATGAGGTTGTCATTAAGAAAGCAGATAAAAAACTGCGTTTAATTCATCCAAAAAATTATTCTTACTACAACGTTTTACGTACTAAATTAAATTGGGGTAGTCGTTTATACTAATTTTATTGCCAAGTGTAAGACTTTAGAGCAAAATATCGCAAAATAAAAAATAATATTATTAGGAACTATAGCAAATGACGTATGTTGTATTTTTTTCACTTTTGTTATTAATTACGCTACTAGGTAGCTATTTAATAGTTGAAAATAATCGTCGTATAGCAAGCGAAACCAAGAAGAGAATTTTTAATGATCGAGTTTCAAAAATTAGTACGCGTTTGAAAAGCAAACTAAATGAATTGTTGGATGTTAAGGTAATACGCCCGAAACACGTTCCTAGAGTCCAGGCAATTGTTAGTAATTTTTTCGTAGTACAAGCACATAATGATGACAATTTACAAAAATTAGAAGATGTAACTGATTTACTCGTCAGCACTTTATCTAACGAATTAAATAAAACTTATCAAACTAATTCGGCTAAAAGTTTAATTGATAACTTACAGCACTTTATAGCTGAGCTACCTCATCAAGGTATTTTATATAACAAAGCTTTTTATGACACTGAACTACCTTCGTTAATATTTACTATCCAAACAGAAGACATCCATCAACACATTGATAAAAAAGAAGAAGTTGAATTTTTGCAACAAAAAACTAATGACTCTCCTATTAACGAAGAGGCAAGTGTTGCTTAAATACTAAAAAATTAATTTGCAAAAAACCAAAACACTGTATAAATTAACAGTTAATTGACTGGATGGATAAACAGTATGTTAATTGGTTTAGAAGTTAAAAATTTTGCAATAGTAAGTAATTTAAGTACCGAATGGCAAAACGGTATGACCGCCATCACCGGTGAAACAGGTGCAGGTAAGTCTATAGCCATTGATGCGCTTTCACTGTGTTTAGGTGAGCGAGCAGAAGCCTCAGCGGTCCGCCCTAACACTGACAAGGCAGAAGTATGTGCACAATTTGATTTAAGTGCACTTCCACTAGCTAACGCTTTTTTAGAACGACACATGTTAGCAAATGCCGATAACGAGTGCTTATTACGTAGGGTGGTATGTAAAAATGGCCGCAGTAAAAGTTATATTAATGGTAGTGCGGTAACCGCCGCACAGCTAAAAGAACTTGGTCAATATTTAATTTCTATTCATGGGCAACATGCCCATCAGTATCTTTTGAAAGCTGAGCATCAATTACAATTACTTGATGCCTATGCCGGTCACAATGATTTAGTTAACGGCGTGAGCCAAAACTATAAGCTGTTCGCTAACTTACAAAAAGAATTTAAGCACCTAGAGCAGCAACAATTACAGCAAGCGGCTCAAAAACAACTTTTAGAATATCAAGTTGCAGAACTAGATGAATTTGCTTTGCAAGAAAATGAATTTGAACAAATAGAGGCTGAGCATTATAAACTCAGTAATAGCCAAACCATTTTAGAAGCCTGCCAACGAGAGCTACAGCACCTTTACGAAAGCGATGAACAAAATGCGTGCTCGTTGTTACAACATAGTGCTCAGCAATTTACCGAACTGGCTCAATATGACGAAAGTTTAGTAAGCGTAGCTGCTATGCTTAGCGAAGCCGCTGTACAAGTTGAAGAAGCGAGTCGCGAAGTGCGTGATTACACTGAGCAAGCAGATTTAGACCCGGCTCGCTTAGTTGAAGTAGAAAATAGACTAAGTGGTGCAATGGACTTAGCTCGCAAACACCATATAAAACCACAAGCCCTAGTTGAGTTTCATCAATCTATTTCACAGGAACTGGAGTCAATTAGTACTAATAGTGCTCGATTAGAACAACTAGAATCCGAAATAGAAAATGCGCGAGTGACATACCAACAGGCAAGCGATCAGTTAAGCAAAAGTCGTAAAGAGTACGCAAATACACTAAACACTTTGATCAGTGAGAGTATGGCTAACCTGTCAATGGAAAATGGTGTATTTGAAATAGCATTAACTCAAGAAGTTGAGCGTGCACCCAACAGTTTAGGGTACGACAATGTATCATTTTTAGTTTCAACTAACCCAGGACAGCCACTACAACCGCTTGCTAAAGTAGCATCTGGGGGGGAGCTTTCGCGTATTAGCTTAGCAATTCAAGTGATTATTGCACAAAAAGTAACAACCCCAACACTTATTTTTGATGAAGTTGACGTAGGTATATCAGGCCCTACCGCATCGGCAGTTGGAAAACTATTACGTCAGTTAGGTAAATCAACTCAAGTAATTTGTGTAACGCATTTACCGCAAGTAGCTAGCAGTGCGCATCAACAATTCTTTGTAGCTAAAGAAATTGCTCAAGGTGAAACATTTACTCATATGCTGCCTTTAAATAAAGATGGACGAGTTAATGAAATAGCTCGCCTATTAGCTGGAGACAACGTAAGTAAGACGGCTAAAGCTAACGCAAAAGAACTGATAATGGCACATGCCTAGTGCTATTTAGCTACCGATTTATAACAAATCAACATGTATCAAATTGCTAAGAGATAAATATAATGCAAAATAGTGTCATTTATATGTGTATAGGTTTTAGTTGGCTTTTAATAATAGTATGTGTGCTCTTAATGCTTTTAAGTCGATTTAAACATACTCAATTTAAACAACGTTTATTACGCTTTGTAAATATAGTTTTAGTGTTTCAATTGTTATTCGCCGGTTTATATTTAGCTGTTGAGTTTGACAGAGATTCACAATACTTAAAAGGGAGTTACACGATACTTATTGCGCTCCAAATTACCTGTAATTTCTTTTGCTACATGAGTGTAAAACGAAGAAAAGCCAAAACGAAACCTTCTCTTGACTCCTTCTCTATGGATTAGCAAATATAGATGGTTACTAAGCTGAGCAAGTTCTATTTTTACCTTGCTCTTTTGCTTTATAGAGTTGCTGATCAGCATGTTTAATATCAAGATCAATTGATCTGTTTTCTTCACTTTGAACAACACCAATACTAATTGTTAAGTTTACAGTATTAGTACGTAAACTTACCGCTGCCTTTTTAAGTGAATCATGGATTTTATCTGCTACATTTACCCCTTCTGTAACACTAACATTAGGTATTGCTATTAAGAACTCCTCTCCCCCCCAACGAGAAGCAACAGCATTTTGTGGAATATTTTTCTTAAAAATCTTAGCTAAATGAATAAGTGCCTCATCGCCAAAGTTATGTCCATATTTATCATTAATTTTTTTGAAGTTATCAACATCAGCTAGTAGCAATACAAAAGGTATGCCTTTGTAAGCATGTTCCTTTTTGAATTCACTTAACTTATTCATTGCATGACGACGGTTAGGAAGCTCAGTTAATGGATCGATTGTTGCTAATCGTTCATTTCTTTGACTTAAAGCTATTATTTTATTGCTGTACTTCTCTCTTGATTGTTCGTAAAAACCTGTGAGTAAAGCGACAATAATAAACGAAAATACAATTCTATAAGGAAATTGTGCTGGTTTATATTCATAAATATTAAACATGTCTGCGCAATAAAAGCCTAACATTATCGCTAGCAAAAATATGAATATATCAGATGTCCCTCGCTTTAATCCTCGAATAGAATATGTTACTGGTGATACAATAAATATCCAAATTGGCCCTGTACCTTCAGCGCCGCCAGTAACAACTAAGTAAAGCATCAATCCATAAAGATTATATAAAATCGCATTTGCAGACTTTTCTACCTCTTTGTAAACATTAAATGCCCAAATATAGATAAGTGACGAACCGAAAAGTGTCACAAAAAGAAAGTATTCGCTATTAATAAATGCAATACACGACATCAAAAATGTGGATATAAAGCCTATTGATGAGAAAAACCTTACTATTAATTCTCTTTCTGTTTTATCGAAGTATTTGTGCATAATTTATCAGTTTTCTTTTCGTAAATGACGCCAACCCAGAACACAAAGTAAGCAAATAGTAAATAAGCCGCGTATTTTGTATTTATTTAGTTAATTAATCAACACTTAATACCATACTAAAATACGGAAAAAGTAGAATTAGATTCTTTCTCCCTACCTTCACGGTTAAGCATTCTCTAATATTAGACCTAATTGCCTACATTATTTATATGAAAGGATAAATAATTATGGCGTGTTGACCTTTCGTGATTAATTTTTCAGCCGTATGTTTGGTATTTAGGCAAATGTAGTGTGATTATTCTCCATAAATTTGGATAACGTAGCATAAATGCCAAATATGCGCTGCCCTTTGGATTCTTCCTAAGGACGA
>NZ_BADY01000040.1:0-23267 GCF_000241185.1 Pseudoalteromonas sp. BSi20495 | reverse complement strand
ACTTAATAAATAAGTGCTTTTTTGGTTTTCTCAATTAGTTTTCTTTACAGCGCGTTAAATACGTCGTCTGTTTTAGCTGCGCAAATAAAATCGTTTTTGTGTAGGCCTTTAATTGAATGGCTCCACCATGTAACCGTTACTTTGCCCCACTCGGTTAATAAACCTGGGTGATGGCCTTCGTCTTCTGCCATGTCGCCTACTTTATTGGTAAACGCGATAGCTTGCTTAAAGTTTTTAAATTTATAAACACGCTCAAGCTGCATAATGCCGTCGCGTACTTCTGGTACCCAGTCTGGGATTTTAGTAATTAATTGTGCTAACTCTTCGTCAGATACTTTTGGCGCATCTACATGACAGGCTTCGCATTTTTGTGCACTTAATGAAGACATTCTAAATCCTTACTTTTAGCTTTTTTAGCATTAATGTTTAACTGGCTAATTTTTCTTTTGGTGGAAATTTTGGGTCGTGCAAACCAAGCTCTTTAGCTCGCTCAACCAAAGTCATAATATCCATTTGCGATATATCAAACAGATCATGAATCGAATTTATGGTGTAGTACTGTGGTTGCATAATATCAATACGGTACGGCGTACGCAGTACATCAAGCACGTTCATTGGGCTAATTTCTGGCGTATTTGAGTATACGTACTGAGTCTCCCCTGGGCTTGATAAAATGCCGCCGCCGTAAATACGCAGACCGTCTTCGGTTTGCATTAAACCAAATTCGACTGTAAACCAGTATATACGCGCAAGGTATACACGGTCTTTTTTCTGCGCTGCGTAACCTAATTGCCCGTACTTATGCGTAAACTCGGCAAAGTCAGGATTAGTTAGCATGGCGCAATGGCCAAATATTTCATGAAAAATATCAGGCTCTTGTAGGTAATCAAACTCTTCGCGGCTACGAATAAATGTAGCTACCGGAAACTGCTTGTTTGCCAGTAATCTAAAAAACTCATCAAAGTCGATAAGCGCAGGTACTGGCGCAACTTGCCAACCGGTAGTGGCTAGCAACACTTCGTTTAGCTCGCTTAACTGCGGAATACGGTCGTGCGGCAGGTTAATCTTTTTTAACCCTTGCATGTACTCACTGCAGGCTTTGCCTTCAATGCACGCAAGTTGGCGCGCTACAAGCTCAGACCAAATTTTATTTTCTTCATCACTCCAGTGTATAACACCATTTTCGTCTGGTGTTTTGGATGTGTATTTACTTGCTTTAGCCATAAGTACCTTCTTGGGTGTGAGCCCTAAATCGGTGTCAGTGTGATACTCAAACCTGTTGAATATCGAATGACCCCATACTATGCAAAAGTGAAGGAAAGTTTAATAGATAGGCTAACATCAGTATTTAGCGTGATCACTTAGATCGTAAAGTTAAAATTACACCAATGGCACATTAAAAATACAGACCTTTAAATAAAGGCCTGCAGCTTACTTTTAAGTGTATACAATTAAATACGCCTAACCAATTTTAGTAAAAGCTTGGTCTAAATCACTAATAATGTCGTTAACATCTTCAAGCCCAACCGAGAGTCTGATCAGCCCATCACTTATTCCAGCGGCAGCTCGCTCCTCTGGCGTATAAGGCGAGTGAGTCATAGATGCAGGATGCTGAATCAGTGTTTCAGCGTCGCCGAGGCTTACTGCAAGTGTACAAAGTTTCATACTATCAATAAATTGTGCGCCATCTTGTAGCGTGCCTTTTATTTCAAACGCAATAACACCACCAGCGGCTTTCATTTGGTTACCAATAAACCTATAACCTGGGTGCGATTTAAGCCCCGGGTAATATACGGTGCTTACTTGTGGGTGCGCTTCTAGATATTGCGCTATTGTTTGTGCGCTTTGACAATGGCGCTCTATTCTAATAGCGAGTGTTTTTAGGCCTCGATTAATTAGCCATGCATCGTGCGGGCTTATGGTTGCACCAATGTCTTTTAGTACGGTCATTTTAATGTGTGTTATGTGCTCAAGCGATCCACATACAATACCGGCGACTACGTCTCCGTGGCCGTTTAAGTACTTGGTCGCACTGTGCATTATTATATCGATGCCATATTTTTTGGGTGATTGCAGTAGCGGCGTTAAAAAGGTGTTGTCGACCACACTAATTAAGTTGTGCTCTTTAGCAACTGCGCCAATGAGTGCCAAATCAATAACCGCCATAGTGGGGTTGATTGGCGTTTCTACAAATATCATTTTTGAATTAGGTTTGATGGCAGCGCGTAGTTCGTCCTCATTAGTCATATCAACAAAGGTGACTTCGATTCCCCAGCGCGGCAACATGTGCGAGAAAAACGCAAAGGTACAACCATACAAAGCACTTGAGGCAACAAGGTGATCTCCTTGCGATAAAAAGCTCAGTACTGAGGCAGATACGGCCCCCATACCTGTTGCGGTTGCAGCAGCTGCTTCACAGCTCTCTAGTTGAGCAACTTTTTGTTCAAGCTCTGTGGTTGTAGGGTTTCCTAAGCGCGTATAAATATAGCCAGGTTCGTCGCCTGCAAAACGCGCAGCACCTTGTGCGGCATTTTCAAAATGAAAGGTAGAGGTTTGATACAAAGGAGAAGTGAGTGCGCCGTGCGGGTCGTTTGCTTTTTGTGGTCCGTGAATACACTGGGTGTTTATATGATGCTTGCTCATTGTAGGCTCATTTTTTTGATTATTATGTTTTTGCGATTCAACAATCAAAACGTATGCGCTTACAAACAGCAAGCATGCCGGATGCTCAGATGGCTATTTGTGTAAAAACCGTGCAGCGCACGTTTGTACACAAATATTGCCACTGCTAATCTAGTGTGTTGGTTCCGCCTTTTTACGGCTCATAATTTTACCTGCGATGCTTTGCACTGTGCCTTTTAGTAAGCTGCGTTTGTTTTCAAGCCGTGGTAATGGGCGACTAAGCTCCATTGCTTTGTAACCAATACGCGCTGTAAAAATACCGGCGCTGACACCTTGCGCTGCCCGCCCCGAAAGCTTACCTAAAAGCTCAGCACTTAGTGCAGTTGCAGCAAGGTCAGATACAAGCTCAGCACTGCCTACAAACATTACTTGTTTTATCAGCATACGGTATAACTTTATACGGCTCGCGTAGCCAAAACCAATGCCGTAAATTTTACCAATTTGTTCTATTAACTTAGTACCGCGCCAAAGCACAGCCATCATATCCACCAGCGCAAGTGGGCTTAGGGCAACTAGCAGTGCAGATTCAGTCGCAAACCGATTTATAAGCTTTTTAGCTTTGGTGTCTTGGGTTATTAATAAACTGTTGGCGTACAGCGTCATTATTTCTTTGTCGCTGTGATGCATCGCTACTTGGTTTTTAAAGGTTTCAAAGTTATCAAGCTCCTGATGTTTATTAAGCTTTTCGAGCCAAGGTAATGCACCGCCTACTTGCTCGCTGTTTAAAAGCCTGTCGGCTTCAACTCGGTGCAGTTGGTTACGCTTTAAACTGCGCAGCATTCGGTACTCTCGCCACAATAAGCGCCCAATTAGCAGCACGCCACTTACAACTGCGGTTAAATAAACACTGCCTAAAATAATTGACTGCTCGAAAGCAAATACCAACGAGTACGCAAATTCTAAAAGCACCAGTACTATAAAACTAATAGCAAAAACACCTTTGAGCGTTTGCCACTTTGACTTTTTGTACACAGGCTCCAGATCTATTTCTGGCTCTAGTGCTTCATCTTCAAGTTCTTCGTAATCACTTTGTCCGTGCTGAATAATTTTTGCAGGTGCTAAAACGGGTTCGTTTTGCTCAATGCTTTGCGTATCAATACGACGCCCTGCTTGAAATGGTTGGTTTGACTCACTCATGTTAATTTGTCTCCTAGCAGGTACTGCATGACATGATCTAATCGAATATGTTTTAGTTGTTTATCGGGGCTCGGCATTGGAGAGAACGATAAAAATTCAAATCCCTGTGCTGGCCACTCATTTTTATTAAGCATCCGCGAGGGAGGTTGCGGCGGTAAATACGTAAGCCAATCAGGTTCGTGTAATGGTTTGCCATAAATGCAGTCAAGCGTTTGGCCTTTGTCGGTAACTTGGCGCGGCTGCGTTGCTGTAATTGACGACATAGCCATGGTTTCTATTTTTACACCATCAAACTTTAAATGATTACTTTGCTCATGCACGAGCGAATCAAGTAGCAGTGCTAAATCTTTATGGTACTTAGCACTTATATGATCTGATTTATTAGCTGCAAATAATATTTTGTCTATGTTGGGCTTAAATAAACGTTTAAAAAAGCCCGACTCGCCATAGTTAAAGTGTGCGAGTAATTGGTTTATTACACTGCTTTGCTCTTGGAGTGTTTCGTGCCCTTCGTTTAACGCACTAAGTACATCTACAAGTACAATTTGGCGATCGAAGTGCCTAAAATGCTCATTATAAAATGGTTTTACAACTTCTTTTATATAGGCGTTAAAACGCTTAGTTAAATGCGCTAAATTAGAACCCGCAACGACATCGTCACTATTTACTTTACCCGATACCGGAAAAAACAATAACAATGGCGCACCTTGTAAGTCGCCAGGCATAAGCATGCGCCCAGGTTGCAACATGGCAAGTTTGGTGTCTTTTTTAAGCCCGACTAACATGCTTTGATAAAGCTGAGCAATATGAGCAAGTGCGTTTTCATCAACGGGAGCGTTTAAGTCAAGTTGCTCTACGGCCGCTAAAAAATCACTTGATGTGTTTACGCGCGAAGGCTGAGTTAATAACGGGTATTGCTGCTCGCACCATTGAGAATAGCTTTGCTCAAGCATAGGTAAATCAAGGAGCCATTCACCCGGGTAGTCAATAATATCTAAATAAAGCGTTGATTGCGGCGAAAAGTGGCCGCGCAGCCCTGCATTACTTTGATACTTTATTGCCAAGCGCAGCGTATTAATCCGCTCAGTTGATGCCGGCCATGTAGGCATCCCATCGCTTGGTAATAATGAATTTAGCGCACGCGTATAATTAAACGTAGGGACTTTTAACGCCTCTTGCGGCACAACTTTAGTGGCCACATGGCGGTGCTCGCGCATTACATCAAAAAAAGGTAAGTTTTTATCGTCAGCTTGGGTTGTTAAGTGTTTAACAAGCGCGGTAATAAAGGCTGTTTTACCACTACCACTTAGGCCAGTTACGGCAAGTTTTACGTGTTGATCTAAACTGCGATGAAGGGCTTTTTGTGCTTTGCCTTTAATACTTTTAAAGGTCTTTTTTGCAAATGATTGGCTCATAAAGTGTCTTGCACCTAATTTGCCGTAATTTATCACGCTGCAAATAAGGTGCTATTAAATCCTTTAAAGTTTGTTAATTTCACGGCTCACCGTAAACTCGCTTGAAGTTACATGGCGCTCCATATCTTGAAGGCGAGTATCTACACGCGTTAAACGCTCTTTTAAATCTTGCAATGCGCGGCGCGGTGGCTCGCCTTTTTGCCATACTTTAAATTTTACTTCTAGCGGATCGTCAGTTTTAGTTGAGCTTTTTGTTTGCGCCGCTGCGGGCTCTTTTTTATCTAAAATGAACCAGGCTGCAATATACGCTACCACAAATAATGGGCCACCCGTTAGCAGTACCGCACTAACAAATATAATGCGAACTAACCATAACTCCATATTAAAGTAGTCACTTAATCCCGCACATACACCGGCTACTTTACCGCGTTGAGGGTCTCTTAATAATTCGCGTTTGGCACTCATACTTTGCGTCTCCATTGTGGTGACTCTTGATCAAGCAATGCTTCAAGTGTTTCTAATCGTTCAGCCATTTTTTCAGCTTTGTGTGCAAGCTCAAGTAATTGGCGATGTTCGTGTTCACTTAAACCTTGGTTTACTTGTTTTTTGCTGCGGTAGTGTAAAATTAGCCACAGCGGAGCAACAAAAATCATAAACAAAATAAATGGTGCAACTAATATCTCTGGATCAAACATAATCCTCTCCTGACAATCCGTTTTGATGTTTTTAAGCAGTGGGGCACTTTAAGTGCCCCTTTATAAATTATTTATCAGCTAACTTCTTTTTAAGTTCGGCTAGCTCATCATCTATCTTTTCATTTTTTTGTAGATTAGCAATTTCATCCGCTAACGTCTTTTTACCTAAATCGTACGACTCAATTTGAGATTCTAGTCCATCAATTTTGGTTTCGTAACGTTCAAAGCGGTTAAGTGCTTCTTCTACTTTTGAGCTATCAAGTGTCTTTTTCACTTCAAGGCGCGACTCAGCCGAACGTTGGCGAAGTATAATCGCTTTTTGACGAGATTTAGCATCTGCTAGCTTTTCTTGTAGCGTCGTTACTTCTTGCTGTAATTTCTCAATATGAGACTCTACATGTTCAAGCTCACTCGCTACTGAAGCAACTGCATCTGCCGACTTTTGCTTTTCAAGTAAGGCTGAACGCGCTAAATCGTCGCGGTCTTTACTTAAAGCCAGTTCGGCTTTATCTTGCCAATCACTTACCTGCGCTTTAAGTGTATCTAAGCGGCGTACAATTTCTTTTTTCTCAGCCAATGTTTTAGCTGATGTAGAACGTACTTCAACAAGCGTATCTTCCATTTCTTGAATAATCAGACGAACCATTTTTTCTGGGTCTTCTGCTTTATCTAAAATGGCGTTGATATTAGAATTAACAATATCTGCAAAACGTGAAAAAATTCCCATAACATTTACCTCTGTAATTAAAACTTAGTTAGTCTGCTATAACTAGTATCAATATGCTTGCCAACTTTTTAAAAGTTAAAATACACTTTATTTTCATTACGTTAAACTAAATATACAAATTTCTTTAGTTATCCCTAATTATGAAATACACTAACTGTTAGTAAAAATGACTAAGAGTTAGGAAATATGAGCCAATATCGCCAACAGGATAATTTACTCGGCCAATCAGATAGCTTTCTGTCTGTATTAGATCAGGTATCGCAACTGGCTAATTTAGATAAACCGGTACTTATTATTGGTGAACGCGGCACAGGTAAAGAGCTAATAGCAGCACGCTTACACTTTTTATCAAAACGCTGGGATCAAAACTACGTAAAGCTTAACTGTGCAGCGCTTAACGAGAACCTACTCGAAAGTGAATTATTTGGCCACGAAAGCGGTGCTTTTACGGGGGCAAGCAAACGCCACGAAGGTCGTTTTGAACGCGCTAACAGCGGCACACTGTTTTTAGATGAATTAGCTAATACCTCAGCTATGGTACAAGAAAAACTGCTGCGCGTTATAGAATACGGTGAGTTTGAACGTGTTGGCGGCAAGCAAACTGTAAAAGTAGATACCCGCTTAGTGTGTGCGACAAACGAAGATCTTCCTTATTTGGCCGAGCAAGGTGAATTTAGAAGTGATTTACTCGATCGCCTTGCCTTTGATGTAATTACCCTGCCACCACTGCGCGAACGCCAAGACGATATTATGCTTCTTGCTGAGCAGTTTGCGATGAATATGGCGCGCGATTTAGAGTGGGAACTGTTTAGCGGTTTTACCCGAAGCGCAACAGAAACACTGCTTAGTTATGATTGGCCCGGCAATATTCGTGAACTTAAAAATGTGGTTGAACGTAGTTTGTATCGCCATGGCAGTGAACATATCCCCGTTCACCAGATTATTTTAGACCCATTCGATAGCCCATTTAGACCAAAAGCGCGCATTAAAGCACCTATAGCGGCCCAAACTGTTAATGTCGAGCCTATTGTTGTTGCGCCGCCGATTGCTCAAGCAAGCAGTAATACAGCCGTTGATATTCAATTTCCGTGTAGTTTAAAAGAGCGTTCAAACGACTTTGAAATAAACATGATTAATAAAGCACTCGAACATAGCCAATTTAATCAAAAGAAAACTGCAGAAGTACTTGGTTTAACGTATCATCAATTACGTGGTTATCTTAAAAAATACAATTTGTTGGATCAACAATAGTTAGAGGTTATGCGGGTGCATAAATTATTACTTACTTTACTAGCGGTCACCTTAGTAGGTTGCATTGATAACAAAGAAGAAATCATAGAAGAAAAAAACCAAGGCTTAGTTTATTGCGCTGAAGCTAACCCTGTGTCGTTTAATCCACAAGTTACGACCACCGGTTCTACTATTGATATTATTGCCAACCAGCTATACGACCGCCTAATTAGCATTGACCCTGTTACGGCAGAGTTTCAAAGTGAGCTGGCAACCGATTGGAAAATAAGTAAAGACGGTAAATCTATTACCTTCACATTGCGCAAAGGTGTGAAATTTCATACAACCGCTTATTTTACCCCTACTCGGGATTTTAACGCCGACGACGTTATATTTACCTTTAGCCGACTATTCGATGTCTATAATCCATATCACTTTGTGGGCGATGCCAATTACCCGTATTTTCAAAGTGTGGGGATTGATCAACTTATTCGTAAAATTGTGCGTGTTACTGATCATCAAGTTCGTTTTGAATTGTTTAATCCTGAAAGCAGCTTTTTAGCTAATATGGCCACCGACTTTGCCGTGGTGCTTTCAGAAGAATACGCCATGAAACTTAAGAAAAATAATCAAGAAAACTTATTTGATCAGTACCCTATTGGCACCGGCCCATATATTTATAAAGAATATCGCCGAGATCACCTCGTACGCTTTTACCGAAACCCACTTTATTGGAAGCACCACGTCGCACTTGAACAATTGGTTTACGACATAACGCCTAACGGCACTACGCGTATAGCAAAAATGCTGACTAAAGAGTGCGATGTAACGGCTCATCCAAGTAGTGCGCAATTGAGTATTTTAGCGCAACGCGACGATATAAACGTTGAAAAAGAAACAAATTTAAATATTGGTTACTGGGCTTTTAATACGGAGCGCGCCCCGTTTGACGACTTACGTGTACGCCAAGCACTTGCTCACGCCATTGATATCGATAAAATTATGCAAGCTGTATATTATGGTAATGGTACACGTGCACAATCTATTTTACCGCCAACCTCATGGGCATTTGAGCCACAAGCAAACATGCCAAGTTTTGATCCAGAACTTGCTAAAAAGTTATTAATTGAAGCTGGGTTACCAGATGGTTTTGATATGACTATTTGGGCGATGCCCGTAAGCCGTATTTATAACCCGAATGCGCGAAAAATGGCAGAACTAATGCAAAGTGACTTACGTAAAATAGGCGTTAATGTCAGTATTGTAGAGTATGAATGGAATACGTTTATTCAACGTATTGGCGAGCACAGGCATGATAGTGTATTGCTTGGTTGGGCCGCTGATACACCTGATCCGGATAACTTTTTTAGCCCTCTTTTAAGTTGCACTGCAACCTTTACCGGTAAAAATCCTGCTAACTGGTGCAATCCGCAATTTGATTTATTACTTACAAAAGCGCTCGATACGACTGATTTAAACATGCGAAAAAAATACTACGATGATGCACAAAGCTTAATTGTCGATGAGTTACCATTGCTGCCTATTGCACATGGCTTACGTTTTCAAGCCAGTAGCGCAGACGTTGAAGGTATAACGCTTGGCCCATTTGGTGCAATTTCACTAGCTAATGCGAGGAAAAAATAATGATCTTAGATTATATTTTACGTCGTTTAGGTTTATTGCTTTTTATGACCCTAATGCTGAGTGTTTTTACATTTTCAATTAGTTATTTGTTCCCAGGCGATCCATTAAGTAATTTAAGTGGTGTACCAAGTAGTAACTTTGCTCAACACAGTGAGCTTGAAGATAAATATTTATATAACAGTAACTATTTTGTGCAATATATAGCCTTTTTAGGACGAATATTCCAAGGCGATTGGGGGCTTTCTTTTGCATCAGGTGACAATGTATTTAGCCATATTGTTGATTTATTACCCGCTACACTGGAACTAAGTGTTTATGCATTAATTGTATCGATTTTCGTTGGCGTACCCGCTGGCATTTTAGGTTCTGCGTACTATAAACGTTGGCCTGATAAACTTATAAATTCAACCACTATGGTTGGTTATTCCATGCCCGTATTTTGGTTAGCACTATTGCTTATTATGGTTTTTTCTCTCAAACTGGGCTGGTTTCCGATGTCGGGAAGAATGGGGTTACTTTATGAGATCCCCGCCAATACAGGCTTTATTTTAATTGATATTGCATTAGCTGGATTTCCATATAAAGGAATGGCATTTTTAGACGCCCTGCGCCATTTAACACTACCCACAATTGTGCTCGCCATGTATCCGACCACTGTATTAGTGCGCTTTACTCGTGAGTCTATGCTTAAAGTTATGGACCAAAGTTTTATTAAAACCGCAAGGGCTAAAGGCCTTAACCGCAGACAACTTATAATTCATCATGCACTGCGTAATGCGCTATTACCGGTAATTAAACAAATTGGTTTGCAATTTAGTACGCTAATAACGCTTGCGATGATTACTGAAGTTATTTTTTCGTGGCCCGGCATTGGCCGCTGGCTTATCGATAGTATTTATCAACGCGATTATCCAGCTATACAAGGCGGCTTAATGGCAGTGTCACTATTTGTTATATTAGCCACTATTATTGCAGAGCTTACTTATACGCTATTCGATCCACTCTCGCGGAATCAAGCCCATGGCAAAGTTTAATATATTTTCTGAAGAGTCGAATAAATCGCCACTTGCACGATTTTGGCGTAAATTTAAAAATAATCACCCTGCGTTAGTTGGCTTGTGGATATTTGTAGCATTTGCTTTACTTGCCGCCAGTGCTCCACTTTTAGCACCGTACGGTGTTAACCAACAGCATAGTGATGCATTACTTATTCCGCCTTCGTGGCGGGAAATGGGTGATGTACGCTTTATTTTAGGTACTGATGACTTAGGTCGCGATGTACTTTCGCGTTTAATGAATGGTGCAACTTACACATTTGGCCTCTCTGTTGTCGCCGCGCTTATTACAACTATTATTGGTGTATTAGTAGGTACATTTGCAGGTATCAGCCGAGGTATTCGCTCAAGTTTTTTAAATCACTTACTTGATATAACGCTCTCTATACCTTCTTTGTTACTGGCTATTATTATCATAGCAATTTTAGGCCCAGGCTTAATGAACACGGTATGGGCAATTATTTTAGCGCTATTACCACAATTTATTCATTCAATCAGAAACCTAATTGTTGATGAACTAAACAAAGATTATATTACCGCGTTTAGGCTCGATGGTGCGTCTAACTGGCATATTATATCACGCGGTATCTTTCCTAATATTTATGAGCACATTGTAGTTATATTTACGATGGCGCTCTCCACTGCAATTTTAGATATTTCTGCATTAGGTTTTTTAAAGCTTGGTGCTCAGCCACCTACCACTGAATGGGGAGCTATTTTAGCCGAAAATTTAGGGCTAATTTATTTGGCACCATGGACTGTTGCGCTGCCAGGCGTACTGTTATTTTTAGCTGTGTTATCGACTAATTTAGTAGGCGATGGCCTGCGACAAGTGTTAAAAGCACGTAAGGCTGATTAAATGCAATTACTTGATGTTCGAAATTTAACCATTGAGCTGCGTACCTCAGAAACGATAATTAGAGCCGTTGACAAGGTAAGCTTTAGCTTAAAAGAAGGCGAAGTACATGCCCTTGTAGGTGAGTCTGGTTCTGGTAAAAGCTTAATTGCAAAAGCAATTGTGGGTGTACTAAACGAACGCTGGAATATTACTGCCGACCGTATGCATTGGCGTGGTGTTGATTTAATGCGCTTAACACCCGAGCAACGCCGTAAAACGGTAAGCCAAGATATTGCCATGATCTATCAAGACCCTAGCCGTTGTCTTGACCCTACAGCAAAAATGTTTGATCAAATAGCCGAAACCTTGCCTGAAAACCCAACAAAGGGGTTTTTCTTAAAACGTAACCGCGAGCGAAAAGACAGAGTAAAAGCGCTTATTCATAAAGTGGGCATTAAAAATCATGAAGCCGTGCTGGATAGCTATCCACATGAGCTCTCAGAAGGCGTATGTCAAAAAGTAATGATTGCAATGGCCATAGCCCGCACACCAAAGCTTTTAATCGCTGATGAGCCCACTACAGCACTAGAAAGTACCACTCGCGCACAGGTATTTAGGTTGTTGAAAAGTTTAAACCAGCTAAAAAACATGTCGATTTTGATGATTTCTCACGAATTAGAAGAAATTGCACATTGGTCACATGGGATCCATGTTTTATATTGCGGGCAAATGGTTGAAGCTGGCCCAACTCACAAAATTTTTAGTCAGCCTCGCCACCCTTATACACAAGCTTTATTAAAAAGCCTACCTGATTACGAACAAGGCCTAGCTCATAAAGAGCCTTTTTACGCATTAAAAGGCACCATACCTACATTACAGCATTTACCGATAGGTTGCCGATTAGGGCCACGCTGCCCACAGGCTCAAAAAGCCTGCGTAGTTACACCTAAGCTTACAAAGCACAACGGGCACAGCTACGCGTGTCATTTCCCGCTGATTAAGGATATGAGATAATGCAACCAGTATTGAAAGTACAAGCTTTGTCTAAAACATTTAATATTCGTGCAGGCTTATTTAGTCGTAAAAAATTTGCGGTACTTAAAAATATTTCATTTTGCATTGGCAAAGGTGAAACTATTGCTGTTATAGGCGAAACGGGAGCGGGTAAAAGCACACTTGCCAAACTGCTTTCAGGCGCTGACAGCGCAGACTGCGGACAGATCTTATTAGAAGGCAATATTATTGAAGATAACGGTATTCGTGATAATCAGTGTCGCTATATTCGTATGATTTTTCAAGATTCAGCGGCCTCTCTTAATCCAGGTTTAACCATTGGTGATACGCTTGATGACTGCCTACAATACAATACTGACTTTGATAAAGCTGAACGGACTGAAAAAATTAGCGCTACGCTGTCAAAAGTTGGATTATTAGTCGATCACCAACATTACTATCCACACATGTTTAGTGTGGGGCAATTACAGCGCGTAGCACTTGCTCGTGCGTTAATTTTAGATCCAAAGGTTGTTGTACTTGATGAGGCACTATCATCACTAGACCCTTCTGTTCGTGCACAAATAGTTAATCTACTTCTCAAATTACAACAAGAGACAGGCCTGACATATGTGATGATCACTCATCATTTAAGCTTAGTTCGTCATATTAGCGACCAAGTTCTTGTACTTGATAAGGGAGAAGTCGTTGAATATGGCGCCACTGAAGTTGTTTTCCAAACACCTCAATCGAAAATCACCCAACGTTTATTAAGCTGTTAAAACAGCATTTTTTTCGTATCTAACCTGAACTCTGGTTAAGAGATTTACTATCATATTGAATCATGGTGATATTTAAATTTAATTTATCTAGCCAGAAATTTCCAGTGAAAACAAGGCGAATTTACGCGTCAATAGCTGCTCGAGATAGATTTATTATCCAGCGTTCAGGTTATCTATTCTGCTTTGTAATATAACCTCGTTTATTAAGGTCTCTTGTTAAATACACTGCATTTAACAGTTATACCTATTCGCTTAATTAAGTGATCTATTTTGAAGTAAGAAAATCGTGTCGATAACAAAGCAAATATTTCGTTATTTAGTTGTTCTATATCAGAAATTTTTAACGCTGTTAACGCCAGATTTAATCACTCAAACTGATTAAGTATTATTGCGAATTGGTATTAATACTACAAAGAGGATTTATGTTAAAAAAGACACTACTCGCTAGCATTTCATCGCTATTACTTTTATCAACAACGGTTATCGCCGATGTAGCACCTAGTTCAAATGTTAAAAACTGGGTTGGCGGAGTTGACCACTTAGGATTAACCGTGTCAGACCTTGATGCGTCTAAAGTTTTTTTTACTGACGTACTTGGTTTTAAAGTGCTCGGGAGTGACCCAAGTTACCCAGCTTACTTTTTGTCAAACGATAAAATAACGATTACGTTGTGGCGTGTTAAAAATGATGAAAAACGTGTGGAGTTTAATCGAGCAGAAAATGTGGGGTTACACCACTTAGCACTCAGTGTTGAGAGTATTGAAAAGTTAGCGCAGCTACACGATCATTTAAAAACGCAAAATAATATTAAAATAGAGTTTGCACCCGAAAATCTAGGTAAAGGTCCAACAAAACACATGATGATTAGAGAGCCTAGCGGTAATCGCATAGAGTTTATTGCAAGAGGCAAATAATACCAACTATATTGAAGACAATAAAAAAGGCGCTTTAAAAGCGCCTTTTTTTATGAGCTAAATTAATTACTCAACGGGTTGTGCAACCGTTGGTAAGTTAAGCTCAGCATTCGCTTTTAACGCTTCAATAAATACCATGTAGTTTTTATTAGCTTGCGCCATAGTGATACTTTGCTTTGCTTGTGGGTCAATATTAGCTGTAACTTGTGCATCTGTTACCGACTTAAGTGCAACAATTGCAGCATCACCATTATTTAAATCAACTACTTCAAACACTGCAGAACCTACAGGATGAGCCATTTTAAATGCTTTAGTTACAATTGCTGGCGAAACAGTATAGCTTTGACGTGTTAATTGCGCTTCTTGGCGAAGTGTTAAGCTTTGCTCATTGGCTACATCACTTAAACTCTTACCTGCTTTTACTTCTGCAAATAAACTACGTGCTTTATCTTTAGCAAGCTCAGATGATTTTTCATTAACTAAACGTGCTTTAATTTGCTCGCTTACTTCACTTAGTGGCTTAGTGGCAGCTGGTTTGTGTTCATTTACACGAACAATAATCGCATGCTCATCGCCAAGCTCAATAACTTCAGAGTTAACTTTATCTTCCAGTAAATCAACTGACGATAACGCAGCAATTACAGAGGGCGTATTTAACGGCTCTGGTAATGCGTTAATTGCTAAAAGCGGCGTTGATTTAATCTCTACCTCTGCAACTTCGGCAGCATCGTCTAAGCGATCTGAAATTTCAAATGCTAGTGCACCCATTTCAGTTTGCTTTTCGTAAAAGGCATCTATTTTTTCAGCTTGTTCAAGCTCCGCACGTAAATCAGCTTTAACATCATCATATGCTTTAACTTGTTGCGGCTGAATATCAGTAAGTTTAATTATGTGGTAACCAAACTCTGATGCTACAACCTCTGAAAAGTCACCTTTATTTTTAAGCGCAAATGTCGCGTCTTCAAATGCAGGGTCCATTACATCGCGTTCAATCCATTCAAGGTCGCCGCCCATTTCACCACTAACAATATCATCAGATGATGACTCTGCTAATTCAGCAAAATCTGCACCTTGCTCTAATTGTGCGTGCAGTGCATTGGCTTTTTCTTTTGCTGCATCATCGTCTTCGCTGTTATCGATTAAGATATGTGAAACACGGCGTTTTTCTGGCTCAACGTATTGTGCCTTATTTTGATCGTAATACGCTTTAACATCATCTTCAGTAACTGACTCAACCGTAATATCTGTGGCTTTAAGCTCAATATAATTAACTGAGATAAGTTCTGGCGATAAAAACTGTGATGCATTTAGCTCGTAGTAATCAGATACTTCTTGCTCTGATACTTCAACACTTGCTGCTAGCGCTTCTTTGTTTACAACTAAGTAATCAATGCTGCGCGTTTGCTGCTGTAGAGAAATAGAGCTTTTAAGCTCGCTCTCAAGAGCAAAGTCAGTACCGGCTACGGCAGTAACAAGTTGACTGCGCGTCATATCTTTACGAAGGTATTCACGAAATGCATCTGGTTGAAAATTCATTTGACGAATAACTTGTAGGTAACGGTCGTTATTAAACTGCTCACCTACTTGAAAATACGGTAATTCTAAGATTGTTTTACGTACACTTTCGTCGCTTACGCGAAGGCCTAAATCAGCCGCTAGCTGTGATTGCAATTCTTGTTGTACTAAGCGGTCAACTACACCTTGACGTATTTGTGCCATGTAATTTGGATCTGCAGAAATTTGTGCAAAATATTCACCAAATTGTTGTTCTAATCGACTACGCTCATTTTGGAACGCACGATTAAATTCAGTTTGGCTAATTTTAATTCCATTTACTTCAGCAACAGGTTGTTCCGTGGTTTGACCTAGGTAACTACCAATCCCAGCTAAAGCAAAAGATAAAATCACCGCGCCTAAAATTATTTTGGCTACAGGTCCTTGTGAACCTTCTCTGATTTTCTCAAGCATTTGTTTATCTCTTTTTGATCAAGGTTTTTACCTTGTCACATGTAAAAAAAGCGTATCTTACCAGATACGCTTTTTCACTTGAAGTAATTGGCGGTAAAGTTACTTAATTCATCATTTAGATTGATTAAGTAAATTTACATTCGCCATAACTAAACTGTATGAAAACAGTGATTAGTTTACTGCGTCTTTAAGCGCTTTACCGGCTTTAAAAGCAGGAATATTTGCAGCAGCAATTTGAATAGCTTCACCAGTTTGCGGGTTACGACCTGCACGTGCAGCACGTTCACGTACTGAGAAAGTACCAAAGCCAACAAGTGCAACTGAGTCACCATCTTTTAGCGCACCAGATACAGATTCGATGAATGAATCTAGAGCACGACCTGCAGCCGCTTTAGAAATGTCAGCATCAGCTGCGATTTGATCGATCAATTGAGATTTATTCACAATATCATCCTCTTTCATTGTTATTATCAAGAGCGATGGTTTTTTAAACTAACATCACTTTTTTGAAAATTTTAGAGCAAACTAATTATGCTCACATGATTATATTTTTCTTAAGCCTAGGCCCCGTAAGGGCTAGGCTTGAAAACCAGTGCTTAACTTATCATATCGTTTAGATTTGAAAAGCCCTAAAAAGCACTTTTTTCGGTTTTTTACTGTTTTTTTGGTGTTTCGACTGAAAAACTCTCAACCGGATGCACTAAAGCCAGTTTTAAAACTTCGTCAATCCATGTAACTGGGTGAATATCTAAGCCCGCCAGCACATTGTCTGGGATCTCTTTTAAATCACGTTCATTAATTTTTGGAATGATGACTGTTTTAATTCCACCACGATGCGCCGCGAGTAATTTTTCTTTTAAACCACCAATTGGTAATACTTCACCACGTAGTGTAATTTCGCCGGTCATTGCAACATCCGCACGTACAGGGTTACCCGTTAAACTAGACACTAAACCAGTCACCATAGCAGCACCTGCGCTCGGACCATCTTTAGGTGTTGCACCTTCAGGCACATGCACGTGAATATCACGTTTTTCATAAAAGTCGCTATTAATACGAAATGTATCTGCACGATTACGCACGACCGTCATGGCCGCTTGAATCGACTCTTGCATTACATCGCCCAGTGAACCTGTATAAGTAAGCTTACCTTTACCTGGTACCGCTGCGCATTCAATAGTAAGTAAGTCACCGCCTACTTCAGTCCATGCAAGACCAGTTACTTGGCCAATACGGTCGCCATCTTCCGCTTTACCGTAATCGAAACGCTGTACACCTAAAAAGTCTTCTAGGTTATCTTGATTGATAGTCACGGTTTTAGTGTCTTTTTCAATTAAGATATTTTTAACCGCTTTACGACATAGTTTTGAAATTTCACGCTCAAGATTACGTACACCCGCTTCACGTGTGTAGTAGCGAATAATGCCAATAATTGCACTATCAGCAATCTCAATCTCATGCTCTTTCAGGCCATTACGTTTCACTTGTTTAGTAATTAAGTGCTCTTTTGCGATGTTTAGTTTTTCATCTTCGGTGTAACCCGATAAACGAATAACTTCCATACGATCCAGTAATGGACCAGGAATGTTAAAGCTGTTTGATGTCGCTACAAACATAACGTCAGATAAATCGTAATCTACTTCAAGGTAATGATCGGCAAAATGGCTGTTTTGTTCAGGATCAAGCACTTCTAATAGCGCTGATGCTGGGTCGCCACGCATGTCTGATGACATTTTATCGATTTCATCTAGCAAGAATAATGGATTTTTAACACCCACTTTAGTCATGTTTTGAATTAACTTACCTGGCATTGAACCAATATAAGTACGGCGATGGCCACGAATTTCAGCTTCATCACGCACACCGCCTAGCGCCATACGGATATATTTACGACCTGTAGAGCGTGCGATAGATTGCCCAAGTGATGTTTTACCCACACCCGGAGGGCCAACTAAACATAAGATTGGACCTTTTAGTTTATTAGTACGCTGTTGCACCGCAAGGTACTCCAGAATACGTTCTTTAACTTTATCAAGGCCATGGTGATCACTATCAAGAATTTTTTGCGCGCCTGCTAAATCTTTTTTAACTTTAGATCGCTTTTTCCACGGCACATTAATTAATGTATCTATGTATGAACGCACTACGGTCGCTTCTGCTGACATTGGCGACATCATTTTAAGTTTATTAAGCTCTGTGGTCGCTTTATCTTGTGCTTCTGTTGGCATACCAGACTCTTCAATGCGCTTTTTAAGTGCTTCAAATTCATCAGGTACATCATCAAGTTCACCCAGCTCTTTTTGGATGGCTTTCATTTGCTCATTTAGATAATACTCACGCTGAGATTTTTCCATCTGCTTTTTAACGCGAGTACGAATCTTTTTCTCAACTTGCAGTAAGTCTATCTCGCCTTCCATAAGCGCCATTAAATATTCAAGACGCTCTGTAACGCTTGAAATTTCTAGCACTTTTTGCTTTTCAGGTACCTTTAATGGCATATGAGCAGCCATTGTATCGGCTAGCCGCGCAGGATCATCAATACCAGAAACTGACGTTAGTACTTCTGGTGGGATTTTTTTATTTAGCTTTACATAGCCTTCAAATTGGCTAATTGCGCTGCGAATAAATACATCTTGCTCTTGCTCATCAATTAAGTCAGATTCAATAAATTGAGCATTAGCAACAAAAAAGTCTTCGCTATCAACGAAGTCTTCAATTTGTGCACGTTGCGTCCCTTCTACTAAAACTTTAACGGTGCCGTCTGGTAACTTTAATAACTGAAGTACAGTAGCAATAGTACCAATACGATAAATATCATCTTGTTCTGGCTCATCTACAGTTGCATCTTTTTGTGCAACTAAGAAAATTTGTTTATCTTTGTCCATTGCCGCTTCAAGGCATTTTATTGATTTTTCACGGCCTACAAAAAGCGGGATCACCATGTGTGGATACACCACAACATCGCGCAGTGCTAGCACTGGGATTTCGACTCGGTCGGTTCTCTCAAGCGTCATTATAATTTCTCTTCGCACTT
Source organism: Pseudoalteromonas sp. BSi20495 (assembly GCF_000241185.1). Classification (NCBI taxonomy): domain Bacteria; kingdom Pseudomonadati; phylum Pseudomonadota; class Gammaproteobacteria; order Alteromonadales; family Pseudoalteromonadaceae; genus Pseudoalteromonas; species Pseudoalteromonas sp. BSi20495. The sequence continues at coordinate 4,153 of NZ_BADY01000040.1, read as the reverse complement.
CATTTATTTTAAAGATTACTCAAGTATATGGGGATAACCTAATTAAAGTTCAACAATTTTCCCATACTCGATTAAATTAATTATAAAAAAAGGAGCCTAAGGCTCCTTTTTTCATTCAAATAGCTTAAAAACTATTCTGATGCAGCTTTATCTTGTTTATTATTTTCATAAATCAAGATTGGGTCAGATTCACCTTTAATAACGGTTTCATCAATAACCACTTTACTTACATCATCCATTGAAGGAAGCTCGTACATTGTATCAAGCAATACACCTTCAACGATTGAACGAAGACCACGCGCACCTGTTTTACGCTCCATTGCTTTGTGGGCAATTGCAGCTAAGGCATCATCGCGGAACTCAAGTTCAACGTCTTCCATGCCAAACAACACTGAAAACTGTTTAGTAATCGCGTTTTTAGGCTCACTCAAGATTTGTACAAGTGCTGCTTCATCAAGCTCAGTTAACGTTGCAACTACTGGCAAACGCCCTATAAATTCAGGGATTAAGCCGTATTTAACTAAATCTTCTGGTTCTACGTCTTTAAATGTTTCACTTAAAGAACGACTCGCCGCAGATTCTTTTACGCTAACGCCAAAACCGATACCGGTATTTTTATGACTACGTTGTTCAATTACTTTATCTAAACCTGAAAACGCACCACCACAAATAAATAAGATTTTAGATGTATCTACTTGTAAAAACTCTTGCTGTGGATGTTTACGACCACCTTGCGGTGGAACTGAGGCAATTGTACCTTCGATCAGTTTAAGTAGCGCCTGTTGAACGCCCTCACCCGATACGTCACGCGTAATTGATGGGTTATCTGATTTACGAGAAATCTTGTCAATTTCATCGATGTATACAATACCACGTTGTGCTTTTTCAACATCGTAATCGCACTTTTGTAAAAGCTTTTGAATGATGTTTTCAACATCTTCACCTACATAACCCGCTTCGGTTAATGTAGTGGCATCGGCCATAGTAAACGGCACATCAAGTAGACGCGCTAACGTTTCTGCAAGTAATGTTTTACCACTACCAGTTGGGCCGATAAGCAAAATATTACTTTTACTTAATTCAATATCTTGCTTAGTCGATTGATTGCGCAGTCGTTTATAGTGGTTATAAACTGCAACAGACAATACTTTTTTAGCATGATCTTGACCAATAACATAATCGTCTAAGTGTTTACGAATTTCTTTTGGTACAGGTAGTTTATCAGACGTGTCATGCTTAGGAGCAATGTCTTTAATTTCTTCCCTGATAATATCGTTACACAACTCTACACATTCATCACAAACGTATACTGATGGGCCTGCAATTAATTTACGTACTTCATGCTGGCTTTTGCCGCAAAAAGAGCAGTATAACAATTTATTACTTTTGTCGCCGTCTGTAGGAGTGTCAGACATTCAGCTACCTCATTTTATTACGTTGGCCACCAAAACTGTTGGTGGCTATTTCAATACGCTTTAACTATACCAAAATTTATTGGTTTTCGCATAGTAACTCTAAGTGGCAAGCAGATAACCTGCTCACCAAGCGCTTACTTTTTATCGCGATTTGTAAACACTGAATCAACCAAGCCGTAATCTACAGCCTGCGAAGCACTCATAAAGTTATCACGATCAGTATCTTTGGAAATCACATCTAACGGTTGGCCTGTATGCTCAGCCATTAAGCGATTTAGTTTGTCTTTAATAGACAGAATTTCTTTCGCATGAATTTCAAAGTCAGATGCTTGACCTTGGAAACCACCTAATGGTTGGTGAATCATCACGCGTGAGTTAGGTAGGCAAAAACGCTTACCTTTAGCACCAGCAGTAAGTAAAAAAGCACCCATGCTTGCAGCCTGACCTACACATATTGTACTTACATCAGGTTTGATGAAGTTCATAGTGTCATATATAGCCATACCTGCAGTTACTGAGCCACCTGGTGAGTTAATGTATAAAAAGATATCTTTATCAGGGTTTTCTGATTCTAAAAATAGCATTTGCGCTAAAATCAGATTTGCCATGTTGTCTTCAACTTGACCTGTTAAAAAGATAATACGCTCTTTTAATAATCTCGAATAAATATCATACGAGCGCTCGCCTTTAGGTGTTTGTTCAACAACCATAGGGACCAATGCATTTAGGGGATCTGTAATACCAGTATTCATACTTATTTAATTCCTTATGCGCTTATACTTATCCTTACTATAAGAAAAGCATAATTATCGTTTTTCGCAAATTAAAGGCCAAAAACTAAAATGGCCCGGGCACGCTGTATAAACAGAGTAGCACGAGCCATTTAATCGTTAGCGAGAGCTTAAGTCAATGACTTATTAAGCACCTTGCTGTGGATTCATGATGTCATCAAATGCTTTTTCAACGTCAGTTACAACTGCTTTAGCTAAAATAGCTTCAACAGCTTGCTCTTCCATTGCTACATTACGCATTTGCTGCATAAGTTGATCATTTGCTTTGTAGTATTCTACTACTTCAGTTGGATCTTCGTATGCAGAAGCAACTGTTGCGATTAATGCTTCAACTTTAGCATCATCAACTTTAATCTCGTTAGCTTTGATCACTTCACCTAATAAAAGGCCAGTTTTAACACGTGTTACAGCTTGCTCATGGAACAATTCAGCTGGAAGCTCAGGCATATTTTTAGCATCACCACCAAAACGTTGAGCCGCTTGCTGACGTAGTGCATCAACTTCTTGATCAACAAGCGCTTTAGGCACTTCAATTTCGTTGTTAGCTAAAAGACCTTTGATTGCTTGGTCTTTAACACTTGCTTTAACCGCTTGGTCTAGCTCACGTGTCATGTTCTTTTTAACTTCTTCTTTAAGCGCGTCTACGCCACCTTCGGTAACACCGAATTTAGTTGCAAACTCTTCGCTTAATTCTGGTAATTCTTGCGCTTCAACTTTTTTCACTGTGATAGTGAATTGAGCCGCTTTACCTTTTAAGTTTTCAGCGTGGTAATCATCAGGGAACGTCACATCAGCAACTACTTCTTCGCCTGCTTTTTTACCTACGATGTTATCTTCAAAACCTGGGATCATACGACCTTGACCAAGTTCTAATGGGAAGTCTTCAGCTTTGCCGCCTTCAAATACTTCACCGTCGATAGTACCTACGAAATCAACTGTTACACGGTCGTTTTCGCCAGCAGCTGCATCAACATCAGCCCACGCTGCATGTTGCTTACGAAGTGTTTCTAGCATGTTAGCTAAATCTTCGTCAGTTACTGTTACCGCTGGTTTCTCAACAGTAATCTTATCTAAACCTTGAACTTCAACTTCAGGGTAAACTTCAAACGTTGCTGAAAACTCTAAATCTTTACCTGCTTCAAGTGATTTAGGAGCGAATGTAGGCGCGCCAGCTGGATTGATTTTTTCAGAAACGATTGCTTCGTAAAAATTACGTTGCATTACTTCGCCAGCAACTTCTTGACGAACTGCAGGGCCAAAACGCTTGTTAATTACAGATACTGGAACTTTACCAGCACGGAAACCATCTATACGCTGTGTTTTTGACAGTTGTTGTAGGCGTTTTTTTACTTCGGTCTCAACGTTCTCTGAAGGAACGGTGATAGTTATACGGCGCTCAAGGCCTTGGGTCGTCTCAACAGAAACTTGCATGATTTACCTCAATATTCAATTTTGGCGATTGTTCGCCTTCCTTACAAACAAAGTGATCTGCATGAGTCTTGATAAAGTTTAAGCGGTTTTTCACACTTAAAAGCATCCGTCGCTACCATGAGATACCATTGCTGCTTTGCCCTTCGGGCACTATGTTAAACAATAGACGCGGCATTATAACCTAATATTTATGATAGTCGAGTATAGGGCGCAATTATTTGGACTAGATATGGGACTATAGAAGCTAACTGAATAAAAAACAGACTAACTAAGCGTTAGATAAAATGAAATACAAATTATTTAATATAATTATAGGTTAACGTGTATTGATTTATAATATTAGAGGATTTTATTTACTAATCTTACTAGATAAGAAATGGTCGGCGATGCAGGATTTGAACCTGCGACCCCTTGGACCCAAACCAAGTGCGCTACCAAACTGCGCTAATCGCCGACATTGAAGAATTAACTTCTTTTTCATACTGAACACTTAAACTGAGAGCTTAAGACCATTTT
>NZ_BADY01000041.1:0-118444 GCF_000241185.1 Pseudoalteromonas sp. BSi20495 | reverse complement strand
CCTTTTTACATTTAATACGTTACTTTATTAATAGTAACGTATTAAAAGTTATATTCGTACTTGGCAAATGCTGATGTATCGTTTTCAGCACCGTCGTTGTTAGATGCAAAAGCACCTAAAGTGACGCGGCCGCCCATAGAAAGCATTCTGTAACGCATTTCTAGCTGCTTAGAGTTAAACCCTATTTTAGTAATGGTGTTACCTAAGTCAGGATTATTTGGGTAACTATCTCGGTTATCGCTATTGTAATCAACACTGCGCAATTTTACCTGCCAATCGTCTCCATTAGATAACTGACCTAATAGGGTTAAAACAACTGACTGTGCATCGTTATCATAAGTAGAGCCAATAGTGCGACCGTGGTAACGGTAACCCGATTTATAATCTGAATGCTCATAGTAGCAATTTTCAACTATTGATTCAGCTGAACATGAAACACCTGTATCTATGTACTCTACATTTATTAATAAGTTTTGATCGTATATTCGTTGTGTTGTTTGTACACCAAATAAGTAGGCTCTATCGGCTGGCTTAAACTGTGAACTGGCATCTTCTCCAATCGTACTGGCATATACAGCATAAGGTTGGTTGAAAAGTGTATCTGACCAGCGAATATCTATGCCTGCTAATTGATTACCTATTTTTGATTCTAACTGACTATCACAGCTATCATTGCCATCAATACATGCTGTTTGCCCAGTGATAACATCAATAAAGTCACCAGCAGATCCTGGTTGTCCGTCTCCTGCCCATTGTGCAGACCAGCTAACGGCAATTTCTAATTGTTGTATTGGGCGTATATTTAATCTACTGCTCCAAAGTAAAGCATCAGGAATTACACGTGTAGACTCAAGTTTAGCCATTTGTGCGGTAAAGCCCCATTGACCAATCCAGCTTAGCCACGGTGTTTCAAAAGCAGTACTTTTTTCTCTGGTTACACTTAGTGCAGGTAAAGGTTTCGCATTACCAGATATAATTAAGCTGTTATCAACACCAGGTCCCCAAAATTGTTCAACAGCACCGGCTCTAAAAATCCAATTGCCTAAACGATAAGCTAAGTAACTATCGTCAAGTGAAGTGTCGTTACAATCGGTTAAAGCTTGCTGATCAGTAACTATATCGTCAGCCGTTTTTCCATCAGCTAAACATTTTTTACCGTCTTTTCTATAATTTACGGCTACTTTAGCTGCAAAGTTATCGCCTAAATAAGCGTAAGCTGCTGAAAGCTCTGTTTCTTGTGTATTTGTTGCACCAAAGCTTGTTGCTACAATTGGATCTGTGGCTGCAAAAGCTGATAATTGAAGACTATGCGAGCTACTATTTTCGGATTTATATCGATGTTTAACACGTAACAATGCATCTTGTAGGCTTGGTGTTAATTGCTCAAGCGGCATACTATCGACATCGTTTATAAAACTTTTCCACATAAGTGGGTAAGTGGTTACAGGAGCTAAAATAACACCGGCATCGGCTAATTGTTGAATGTCAGCTCTTAATCCGTAGTCATCTGGTTTTACCCATGGTTCAGCGTTAATCGATACGCTCATTGCGCAAAAAAGAGAAGAAAGAAGAAAAATTCTGTTTCGCAAAGTTCAGATCCTTGTGATTTAGATTGCGGCTAAGTTTATCAACCTCAGGCGTCTATTGCAGCAAATAATAGACAAAATAGGGGGTATTTAATGTATAAAAATGTAACCTGTCTATCGTAATAACGATGTGGTTGATATACTGCGGGCTAAATAGGAAATTGAGAATGCAATGAGCAACAAACGACTTTTATTTATTCCAGTATCATCACCAGAAGGCATTGGTGAGTATATGCGCTCGTTGCTGTTAGCTCAAAGTTTACAGGCTGAACTTCACGCTTCTATCGATATTCATTTTATATTAAATAAGCATGCTGCTTATGCAAAAAGCTGCCCATTCGAAACGACACTACTTGATCATTCAGCGACCAAAGAGCTGGATTATGTGTGCGATGTCATTGAAAAATTTAAGCCTAACGTTGTTATTTTTGATTGTGCCGGACGAGCAGGGCATATGAAAGCGGCTAAAAAGGTAGGCGCAAAAGTAGTTTTTATTTCTCAACATGCTAAAAAACGAGCAAAAGGCTTAAAGCTTAATAGAATCAATTTGATTGATGTACATTGGGTTGTCCAGCCAGACTATTGTATAGAGCCATTAACTTGGGCTGAAAATGCTAAGTTAGATATATTTCCTTTAGTGCGTCCACGTAATGTGGGCCCATTTGTTGCTTTTGCATCCAATGAGCAAAAGCAACAGATGTTGAGCCGATATAGTTTAGAACTAAAAAATTATTTTATAGTTAATGCAGGATCTGGCGGTCACACACTAAATGGTCAAAATTGCGCCGATATTTACTTTGAAGCTGCGCTTAAAATTGCTAAACAAACGGGTTTGAGAGGCGTTGTTGTATTTGGCCAAAATTATAGTAAAACGATCCCAAGTTCTGATAGCATTCTTTGTATCAAAAGTTTGCAAAATACTGAGTTTTTAGCATTAATGAGCCAAGCTAAAGTCGCATTGCTAAGTGGTGGTGACACCTTATTACAAGCAATTGCCGTGCACACACCTGCTGTTGCATGTGCAATATCTAAGGATCAAAATGCACGTTTAGACCACTGCATTAATACGGGGGTTGTATTAAAAGCAAATCTTAATATTGATGACATAGTGACTAAAGTAGAGAAAGTTATAGAGGTGGCTTTTTATAATGAGACAACTAGTAAATATGCTCAGCTTGAAAATATACACAGCTATGATGTTATTACTAATGGTGTGAAAAATATGCTTGATGGATCCTCTTTATGAATATCATTATTGTAATTGATTCACTAGTAGGTGGTGGTGCTGAAAAAGTAATGCTTACTTTGGCTGAAAAAATGGCGAAACTACAGCACAATGTCACTATATTATCTCTTGCGAGCAACGCTGAGTATGACATTCCTGATATAGTTAAAGTTGATAGCCTTTTTCCTGATAGAGCATCTAAAGTAGATAGATTCTGGCAGCGAAAAAACAGTATTTTGCGATTAGAAGCGTGGTTTGAAAAAAAACAAAGCGAGATTGGCAATATTGATCTAGTGCTTTCTAATCTTGATAGAAGTAATAACTTGCTCGCGCTTAGTAATATCAAAAATGTTCACTTTGTTATTCATAACTCCGTCAATGCAGAACTTGCCCGTCAAAAAAAGTTAGGTCCATTTTCATATTTATACCTTAAAAAAAGTAAGCAAAACTTAAATGGTAAATCACTTATTTGCGTATCAAAGGGTGTTGAAAAAGAAATAACACAAGGGGATTTAATTAACCCAAGTGCAATCGCGACTATTTATAACCCGTTCGATTTTGAAAAAATAAACCAACAAGCAAATGAGAAAAATAACGACATCCCAAATGAGCCTTACTTAATTCATGTAGGAAGGCTGGCCAAACAAAAACGCCACGATATATTATTTGCAGCATTTGCAAAGCTTGATAAAAAATACAAGTTAGTCCTTTTATGTAATAAACCTGCAAAAGCGTTAAAGCTTGCACAGCAATATGGCATAGATAAACAGTTAGTAGTGCCTGGATTTCAACAAAACCCGTACAACTGGATTCAGCATGCCAAAGCTTTGGTTTTGAGCTCTGATTTTGAAGGGCTGCCAACGGTATTAATTGAGGCTTTAGCAGTGGCTACTCCGGTAGTTAGTACTAATTGTACATTTGGACCAAGCGAGATATTAACAGGCGAGCTGAGTAAATATTTAGTACCCGTTCAACAAAGTGAGGCATTAGCCAATGCCGTTAAGCAGGTGCTAGCAGATAAGCCAAATGTAGAAAACGCAGATATTTTAAAACAAGTACAGGCAGAGCAGGTTGCTCTGCAGTATTTAGCATTGGCTAATTAACTTATATTAGGTTAACTGATATTGGCGAGCGCTTTGAGGTAGTTGCTGTGCAGAGTTTGCCAGTCACTCGCTTGCCAATTGAATGGCTTGTTTCGACCTTGTTCCTTTAAAAATGAGCGCTCAAGGCGTGCCATATTACTTTGTTGCCACTGTGGGTTAGGCGCTCTTATTTCACCTCTATCAAAGTCGATAATATACACATCACCAGTATCATTAAATAAAATGTTATTAATGTTTAAATCGGCGTGATACACACCTTTTGAATGAAATAGCGCGATTGTTTTAGCAATGCGCTCCAACTCATCTTCAGTCAATGGGCGTTCGATTAATATATCGAGTACACTTTTAGCGCCTTTAACAGCCTCGGTAATAATATCACCACGGTAAATTAATCCGCTGTGGGTTACTTTAGCTGCAACAGGGGTTGGTACGTTTAAACCAAGCTCTATAAGTTTACTCATTAAACTAAACTCTTTATACACACGGGTTTGTTCAAGCCCTAGGTATAAATATTGATCGCTTAGTAATTTACCGACTAAACCGCCACGCCAATAATGCCTCAGCACGGCTGTTAATTCGTCTTGTTTAAAAAACCATGCTGTTGCTCTGCCTTTTTTAGCGCCCACAATTTTATTTTGTTGTTGCCAATAATTTGCATCAAACCAATCGAGGGTAATTTGGCTTGTGTATTTAGGGTGGCTTAATACAGTGTGGTTGCCTTGCACGTGTTGTTTAAACATAGCTCTGTGTAATTGCTAAATAATGTGTCTATATTAGCGCGTTTTAAAGCGCAGGATAAGTGCTTGCAATAGCGTGATTATAATTTAAGATCGGCTTTTGTATTTAATACCTAAGGGAATGTGTGACTCAAGCTCCTAATTATTCATCTATTTGTATATTAAGACTCTCAGCCATTGGTGACGTATGTCATGGTGTGAGTGCTGTACAAGCTATTCAAAAAGCACACCCTAATGCAAAAATTACGTGGGTTATTGGCAAAGCAGAAGCCATGCTACTTGCCGACTTACCGGGTGTTGAGCTGGTGGTATTTGATAAAAAGCAAGGCAAAGCAGCGCTGAAAAGCTTAAAGCAACGCTTCAAAAACCAAAAATTTGATGTGTTACTTAACATGCAAGTTGCATTAAGGGCTGGGTTTGTAGCGCGCTGTATTCCTGCAAAAGTAAAAATAGGGTTCGATTGGGCACGTTCAAAAGAATTACATAGCTTATTTATTAATAAACGAATAGACTCACAAGCCCAGGCGCATGTGCTTGAAGGCTTTAAAGGTTTTGCAAAAGCCATTGGTGTAGCTGATTATAAACCGAGTTGGGACATGCCATATACCGAGCAAGACCAAGCGGTTGCAGATGAGTTATTAACATCAGAATACCGAACTAATAAACTATTAGTAATATCGCCCGCAGCTAGTAAAGCGCAGCGTAATTGGCTCGCTGAACGTTATGCCACATTGGCTGATTATGCAAGCGAGCAAGGCTTTAAGGTGGTATTGACGGGTGGCCCAACAGAGCTTGAAATTAACCTAGCAAATAGCATTATTGAGCATAGCAACACGCCTATTTTAAATTTAGTAGGTAAAACAAAACTCAAAGAGTTGTTGTGCGTGTTAAAGCGTGGCAGCTTAGTGCTTGCGCCCGATACGGGTCCTGCGCATATGGCAGTAACAGTTGGTACGCCGGTTATTGGTTTATATGCACATTCAAATCCAGCACGCACAGGTCCTTATTTATATCAAGACTACGTGGTAGAGGTTTATCATAAAAATTTGTTTAAGCAAACAGGTAAAACGGCTGAGCAAGTACCGTGGGGTACACGCGTAAAAGGCGATGATTTAATGAGCCAAATTACAGTTGATGATGTAAAAGCGATGTTTGACCATGTTGTACAAAAAGAGTCTTTGTAATGAATGCACAACAAAAAAATAAAGCGCTTTTTTTAGACCGAGATGGCGTGGTAAATGTTGATCATGGTTATGTGTATCAAAGCGATAAATTTGAATTTATTGACGGTGTTTTTAGCTCTTGTAAAACATTTTACGATGCAGGCTATAAAATCATAATCGTCACTAATCAATCTGGAATTGGTCGAGGTTATTATACCGAAGCTGATTTTTTAGCACTGACCGACTGGATGAAAGACCAGTTTAGTGCCCACAGCATTGAAGTTACCGATGTGTATTTTTGCCCGCATCACCCTAAAAAAGCGCACCCTGAATATTTGAAAGAGTGCAGTTGCAGAAAGCCTGCGCCAGGTATGTTATTACAAGGCATACAAGAGCATAACATCGACCCTGCTTGCAGTATTATGGTGGGCGATAAACTCAGTGATATGCAGGCTGCGAAAAAAGCGGGCATCACTACCCGTGTTTTAGTGCGTTCAGGGCAAAGCTTTGACGAAAGCGCTAAGCAAGAAGCTGATTTAATTATCGATTCTATAAGTAGTTTACCTGCACTTTTAAACACATAAATAAACAGCCTGTAAACTGGCAGGAATTCCTTCCAACTTAGGGCGTTTGCGACGAACTGCAAACCGTGCATTTTACCCATTAAACTTTTACAATACCCCGCATAATAAACAGCCGCGAAAGTGCGGTTGTTTACCCGTTCAAATAGATGGAGAACCTAGATGAGAGCATCTGCTTTTTTTAGCCAGTTACAACAGCAAATTGAAGACGTAAAAACCGAAGGTTTGTATAAAAACGAACGTATTATTAAGTCCCAGCAGCAAGCTCAAATTGAAGTTGCATCAGGTAAAGTAATCAACTTTTGTGCTAATAACTACTTAGGTTTAGCTAATAGCCCAGAGTTAATTGAAGCGGCGCAAAATGGTTTAAATAATCATGGTTTTGGTGTGGCTTCAGTACGTTTTATTTGTGGCACGCAAGATATCCATAAAACACTAGAGCAAAAAATCAGTGCGTTTTTAGAAACAGAGGATACTATTTTATATTCTTCATGTTTTGACGCAAATACAGGTTTGTTTGAAACTATTTTAGGCGCAGAAGACGCTATTATTTCTGATTCATTAAATCATGCATCAATTATCGACGGTGTACGTTTATGTAAAGCTAAGCGTTTTCGTTATGCAAATAACGACATGGCTGATCTTGAGAAGCAACTTATTGCAGCAGATGAAGCCGGTGCTAAAACTAAACTAATTGCTACCGATGGCGTGTTTTCTATGGACGGCGTTATTTGTAATTTAGAAGCTGTGTGCGACTTAGCCGATAAATATGATGCGCTTGTAATGGTAGATGACTCTCACGCAGTTGGCTTTGTTGGCGAAAACGGTAAGGGTACACCTGAGTACTGTAATGTATTAGACCGTGTAGATATTATTACCGGTACATTAGGCAAAGCGCTAGGCGGCGCATCAGGCGGTTATACATCGGGTAAAAAAGAAATTGTTGAATGGTTACGCCAACGTTCACGACCTTATTTGTTCTCAAACTCATTAGCGCCTTCAATTGTTACAGCATCAATTAAAGTACTTGAAATGCTTGAAAATGGCGGCGAGCTTCGCGCTAAACTTTGGTCAAATGCTAAATATTTCCGTGAGCAAATGGAAGCTGCTGGTTTTACGTGTGCAGGTAAAGATCATGCAATTATCCCTGTAATGCTAGGAGATGCCAAAGTAGCCTCGTTAATGGCTGATAAGCTACTTGCTGAGGGCATTTACGTAACCGGTTTTTCATTCCCTGTAGTACCAAAAGGGCAAGCGCGTATTCGTACACAAATTTCAGCGGCGCATAGTATTGAGCAACTCGATATTGCTATCGATGCATTTACCCGTATTGGTAAAGAAATGGGCGTTATTTAATTTTATTTTAAACCGAAGCCTCGCTTCGGTTTTTTAGTTGAGTGTGGATTATGAAAGCATTATCTAAATTAAAAGCAGAACCGGGCATTTGGATGACAGATGCACCAAAGCCAGAAGTGGGTCACAACGACTTACTGATTAAAATTCGCAAAACAGCTATTTGTGGTACCGACGTACATATTTACAAGTGGGACGAGTGGGCAAGTAAAACCATTCCAACGCCTATGGTTGTTGGTCACGAGTATGTTGGTGAAGTCGTTGATATGGGCCAGGAAGTTCGTGGCTTTAAAGTAGGTGACCGCGTATCGGGTGAAGGTCATATTACGTGTGGGCATTGTCGTAACTGTCGTGCTGGGCGTGTACATTTATGCCGAAATACAACAGGCGTAGGTGTAAACCGTGAAGGTGCATTTGCCGAATATTTAGTTATTCCTGCATTTAACGCATTTAAAATTCCAGATAACATTTCTGACGAACTGGCTTCTATTTTCGACCCATTTGGTAACGCAGTTCATACCGCACTATCGTTTGACTTAGTTGGCGAAGATGTACTTATTACTGGTGCAGGCCCAATTGGTATTATGGCAGCAGCCGTTGCAAAACATGTTGGTGCTCGCCACGTTGTAATTACCGACGTAAACGAATACCGCCTAGATTTAGCACGTAAAATGGGGGCTTCACGCGCTGTAAACGTTGCCAATGAAAAGCTTGAAGATGTAATAAAAGACTTAGGTATGACAGAGGGTTTTGATATTGGCCTTGAAATGTCAGGTGTGCCAAGCGCGTTTAATTCAATGCTTAATAATATGAACCACGGCGGTAAAATTGCCATGCTAGGTATTCCACCATCTGATATGGCAGTTGACTGGAACCAAGTTATTTTTAAAGGTTTAGTGATTAAAGGTATTTACGGTCGCGAAATGTTCGAAACGTGGTACAAAATGGCAAGCTTGATTCAATCTGGTCTTGATTTAAACCCAATCATTACACATCAATATTCTGTGGATGACTTCCAAGCTGGCTTTGATATGATGATTTCAGGTCAGTCAGGTAAAGTGATTTTAAACTGGGATTAGTTCCTCACTAAATTACAAGAAGGGCGGCTCTAGGGCCTGTTGACCTTTCAGGATTAAAATTTGTTCAATTTAGGGGCTATTTAATCGCGGCGCGAGGTTTGTGACCTAGTGGGCTAAGTAAAAACCGAGCAACAAAGAGTAAATTGCCCCTAGGCAGAACCCTTCGGGCAGCGTATGTTTGGCATTTGTGCTACGTTATCGCCTATTTATGGGGAATAACCACACTACATAGGCTCAGCCTTGCCTAAATACCAAACATACTGCTGCAAATTTAACCTCGAAAGATAAACAGGCCCTAGCCGCCTTTTTTATACTATTAATTAAAGAGACTTCAATGGCATTTAAACATATTTCTATAGCGCAAACGTTAGAGCTTTTAGATAAAGAAGACGTGGTAATTGCAGATATTCGCGATCCTAATTCGTATCAAGCCGGTCGCATTCCAGGCTCAGAAGCACTTTCTAACGGTAATATCGCACAATTTATGATGGAAAAAGAATTCGATCAGCCAATTATTATTGTCTGCTATCACGGTATGAGCTCTCAAGGCGCAGCTAGCTACTTAGTTGAGCAAGGTTTTGAAGACGTTTACAGTATGGATGGCGGCTTTACAGCTTGGGAAGCGGCTTATATCGAGAAAGTTGAGCGATGATAGAACTTGGCAGTTTAAATAACCCGCGCGCCGCACAGGGCTTTATAGATTATTTAAAAAGCCAAGGCCTAGATGCAAAGATACACTCAGCAGATGGCAGTAATGTCATTATTAGTGTGCTTGAGGAGGACTTTCATCAAGTTCAGCCGCTATGGGCTGAATTTACACAAAACCCTAATCATGAACGCTATCAACAAGCGTCTTGGGATGTAGGTAGCACTCAATCGCCGCTTAAATATCAAGGGCAATCACTTAATTTAATGGCGCGATTTAAAGCGCTAAGCTGGCTTAATCAAACAGTTAGCATATTGAGTATTGTTATTTATGTTGCTTTTTTATTAGGTGGATTTAATGAAATTTATACCGCTCTGCAATTTAACCCATCACAACCACTTAGTTGGCTAACCCCCGCACTCGTTCACTTTAGCGCCATGCATATAGTGTTTAATTTAATTTGGTGGATGTCGCTTGGTGATAATATCGAAAAGCAATGCGGAAAACTAAGCTTAATAGGTTTGTTTTTAGTGACTGCACTGATTAGTAATTGGGCACAATATTTAATGGTTGGTCCTAATTTTGGTGGGCTAAGCGGCGTGGTGTATGGATTGCTCGGTTTTTGTTGGATACACAGCTTTTTAAACCCTAACAAGCCAGCGCTAGTCAGTACGGCTATTGTTGGCTTTATGTTGATTTGGTTAGTGCTTGGGTTTGCTGATGTATTGTTTGTAGGTATGGCTAATTGGGCGCATTTAGGTGGGTTAGTTAGCGGTATGGCTTTTGCCTACACCGCCAAAATATTTAACGCAAAACGTTAAACACTAATGATATAAATATTTAGTGAACAAGACTTCACGGATGATCTCTTGTCCTGTTTCTTCTTTTAACAGGCTCTTAAGTTTTTCTACACACTTTGCGCGTATTTCTTCACGACCAGTGAGAGATTTTACTTTTTCTTCTGGCTCTTTAGATAAAATCTCTACTAAAGCGTCACGCAGTAATGGTGTGTGGTGTTCGACTACGGTAATATCTGAAGTATCATTAAGCATTAAATCGACAGTGACACGCACATAGCCCATTTTTTTACTTGATGCACCTATATAATTAGTGATTATATCTGGCTCAAAGCCAAAATAACCGACGGTTGATTCCGCACGTGCCGTAAAGCTTATTACGCTTACCAAGAATGTAAAAAGACCTGCGTATACTATTTTTTTCATATTTTAAGCGTTTCCTAAAACCTGTTGTAAATAGTTTATACTTAATAATAGGTAATAAACAGCGCCAAACAATTATTTATATTAGGGTATGTTGATTTTTGCGGTATGAAAAATAAATAGCATGAAGGAAAGGCATAATTGAACTCGCTAAAAAACGATACACCGAATCCTCATACCAAGATTAATGTTTATAGGCGTCATGGAATATCTTATCAAAAGTAATGTGCTTAAGCGGTCGAATTTATAATCAGCTTGATCATAGAAAAACGCTTGAAAGCAAATTATATAATATGTGCACAGGTATTCTATGGCGAGATCTGACTTCTTATTTTAGTGCATGGAGTGCCATATGGAGTCGGTTTAGCTTATGGTCTAAAAAAGATATTTTGAACGAATTGTTTCGCATATTATCTCGCGATACTTGTATGGATCAGGTCTTTATTTATGGCAGTATTGTTATGGCTCAGCAGTATAATTGCGGTGTAAGAATCGCAGAGAATGAATCAATCGGAAAAGTCGAGGTGGGTCTACAAAAAATTCACCTTGCAGTAGATAGCAGAGAGTTACCTGTTTACTATGAATTATCCTGTGTAAATATGCAGATACCTTCCATGCAGAGTCACTCGAAGCTAACTTCCCAGTAAACAGTGCAATACCAATCTGCTTATATATGGGGTCTATTTAACGTTAAGAAAATTACGCTAGAACTAGGCAAAAATTTTTGTATCTAGTTGTTCTAAATAAAAAATTTTTAACGACGTTATAGTGCAATTTAATTCGTTAAATTGATCAAAGATTTATGCAGGTTGGTATAAAGGCTACGATAGTGAAAAACTGAGAGCGTTCGTTTGTAATAACAGCGCTACACCTTTTATTCCACGCAAGTGTAACAGCTTGGTTGGTAATGAAAAGATTGACTGGTGCACGTAAAAATATAGGCACTTGGTTGGCAATGCATTTGATCGAATTAAGCAATATAGAGAAATAGCTACAAGGTATGCCTTTGCTGTGCTTACTTATATGGGTTGTTATGTACTACAAAGATAAACCGTATGTTGGTTTTTAGGTAAAGCTGCATGTGGTTATTCCCCATAAATAGGCGATAAAATAGTATAAATGCCAAATATATGCCGCCTGAAGGGTTTCGTCTGGGTTAAGTAAACCTTAATCCTGAAAGATTAAATGGCTCTAGTCTTTTTACCAGAGTAATTATTTTACAATCATCCAATCTAGAAAGACGTTTATTACTCATTTTACTTCCTCAATATTGCGTCAATGATCCCAATACAAAAATGGCTAGCTAACGCTTCAGTTTTCAAATTCACTGTAAATTACAAAATGATGACTGTGCTTCGCATCGTACAGACCTTTTCACATCTTTATTAGTTCTCAAATAATTTAGATTTATTCAACAATAATAATAGGTTAAATAAACAGAACAAAAAAAATGAAATTAATCTCTAATTTTGTTTGTGAACCTTGTGTTAAATTTTTATTTATTTTATGTTATTAACTTGTTTTAAATTAGTTACTGGGCTAGGGTTTTATTCTTAACAGCACTTATTCGCTCGACTGTTTTAATTATTGAGTCATTGCGTTCAAGTGGAAAGGTATCTTCAAATACTTATGGAGTTAATATGAAAGGATTAAAGTCTCTTTGCGTTTTAGCATTAGCGATAAGTACGCATTGCCATGCAACAGAACGTGTATCTTTATTCAACGACACGCAAAAAATTGCGCCTTCTTTACAAAAAAAACAATCCATATTTAGTAATGCTTCAGATCAAAACTATCTACTCGCGCTAAAAGTATTTGCAGCGCAATACTCAGGTCACACGCTTACATTTCACCAAAGCCAAATTAGTCAAACCAAGCAAAGCCATACAATTACCCAAAAGTACCAAAATATTCCTATTTGGAATCAAGACCTTGTTGTACTGACTGACGAGAGTGGTGTCGTTGAACAAGTTTATGGCGATCTCATTGTTAATGTTGCTAAAGATATATCAACTCTAACTCCCGCGTCAGAAGAACAGCTAAGCGTAGCTCTAGATTCAATAATTTATCAGTTTAATAATGAACGCCCCAGAGTGTATAGACGTAAATCAGCAGAGGAAGTCATTTATATAGATACTCAAGGAAAAGCACGGCACGCTGCTAAAATTGCCTTTTTCACCGATTTCGAGTCAGGGCCCTTTAAACCACAAAGAATTATCTCTTTTATAGACTTAACGACAAACGAACTCATCAGCCAATCCGATGTATTACAGCGGATCGTTTATGAGGGAGGAAGCGGCCCATCAGGCAATGACAAGGTTTCACGTCCAGATTATAAGCAAGTAGATTATGTTTCTTATCCACCAAAGACTTTTGTTGTTGCAATGGAAACTGACAATCAGCAAACCACCTGTTTATTCGATGCAAAAAACGTTGAGACTAGAAACTATAATCACGGCACAGCGCAAGTTAATAACCCTTATAGCTACAACTGCTCAGATTCAACTCGTAACAATTATAAAGAATATCACGGTGCTCGCTCTGCCTTGAATGATGCCCATCATCATGGACAAACAGCGAATTTAATGTTTGAAGCTTACCTTGGGCATAAGCCTTACTTTAATAAAAAGATAACTCAAAATGTCCATTATGGTCTTAATATGGATCAGGCATTTTACGAAAACGGCGAGGTATATTTTGGTGATGGTGACTACCTCTTCTATCCTATGGTTTCCTTAGATGTAGTTGCGCATGAAATCGCTCATGGTTTTACTGAGGAATTTGGCTCAAATACGCCAAAGTCAATGCTGACAGGACAGGCTCGTGCTATTAATGAAGCGTTTTCTGATATGGCGGGTGAAGCAGCTAAATATTTTTACTTGGGAACCAATGATTGGAAAAGCAATCACGAAACATTTCGCCTCGATGATGCACTGCGTTATTTCAAAACACCTACACTCGATGGAAATTCAATTGATCATGTTGATGACTATGATGACTCAGTAACTTCTCATCATGGCGCAGGGGTATTTAACAAAGCTTTTTACTACCTCACTACAACTGATTTAGATAATGAATCCTCACCTTGGAATACAAAATATTCCTTTATCCTGTTTGCTAACGCAAATAAAAACTGCTGGACCAGCAATAGTAATTATCTTACTGGCGCAGATTGTGTAATGCGACAAACCCACACGGTACGTGATCAGTTGACTCAAGATGGGATTAAAAAGCAAGATGGTAGCCAATGGCAAATCATTGAATTACAAAACCATGTACGTAAGGCGTTTGCGCAAGTAGGTATTGGCCTGAAAGTTGACCATGGGCTCGAAAGCGAACTTGGTTATGACCGCCAATTTTTGGCCTTTGATTTTAAAAATTTGACCCGTAAAGATGGTCAGCAAGTTACGGCTGCCAACAGCGAGGGCTGGCAATGGCAGTGGAATTTTGGTGATGGCAGTTTGCAAAGTAGCGTCTTTGAGCCTAAACATAACTTTGCTATTGCAGGCGAATACAACATTGAACTTACGGCTATCGACCCTTCTGGTCAATCAGATACTTTCATGTTGCCTATTGACGTTTTTGACGACTATTGTCTAGCGCAAGGCATTAATCATAGTAAGTATTACTTATCGTCAGTTTCGTTAAATAACTACAAAAATGACTCTACTTCAAGCAATTACAGTGACTACTCATATAATATCGTCGACGTGGAGGACGGTAAAGCACTCAATGTAACGCTAACCGCAGCACCACATCCAGATACTCAAGACAAAACAAAGAACTTTTATGTCTGGTTAGACAAAGACAATGATGGTTTATTCCACAAGACTGAAGAGCTCGTGCTCTATGGAAGCACTAAGACGCAATTGACTGGCGAGATATCATTGAGTGGCGAGTTAAACCAAACTTACCGCATTCGTACTATGGTGTCATTTGGTTTAGTAAAATCAGCGTGTGGGGATATGTCTTGGGGTGAAGTTGAAGATTACACCGTTAAACTAATCGAAAACAATGACCCTGCTGATTTGAGAGTTACCGCTAATCAAGGCGTTAATCAAATGAGTTTTGATAACAGCACGGTAGATGCGCGTGTTAAGCGTTGGCAGTGGAAATTTGGCGACGGCACCACTAGTAGCGAAAAATCTCCTGTTTATAGATATGCGCAGTCTGGAAACTATGAGGTAGAACTAAAAGCGTATGATAGATTCAGCAAAGAGATAGGAAGTTGGAACAAACAAGTTCAGTTTGATACGACAATCACAGCAAAATTTACACCACAAAGATCTGGTAACACTATTTCTGTAAATACAGATCAAAGTATTATGCCCCAAAACAGTACGATACAGTGGCAATTTGGTGATGGCGATAACTCTTCGGTTAGAGATACTCAGCACACCTACCAAGCCGATGGTGAGTACACTATTACACTCACAATTGAACATGTCGATGGTACGCAATCGGCCAGTGAAACGGTAAAAATTGGCGAGAGCAATTTTACTCCTGAAGTGAGCTATACGGTAAACGAACAAGCAGATGGTACGTTTAAGGTAAGCTTTAATAACACTACCACAAAACCTGAAAATGCAGCTTGGGATCCCGATGTTACTCTAGTTTGGGATTTTGGAGACGGCACAACACTTACACAAAACAGTAATTTTGGCCAAGACACAGAGCATACATATCAAGTCGCTGGAACCTATACCGCTAGCTTAACTATTAGTTACGACAAACCTTTGTGGGATGATTGGGGAAGCCGAGCTACTGGCACCAAAAATATGCTGCTAGTGCTTAAATCAGAACAATCTGTTGAATATTGCACGGCGGTGGATCTCACAGACTATGAACACATTAGTAAAGTGACTTTCAATCAAGATGGTCCGTTTAGTAATGCGCAGCAATCTGGCGTCGTTAACCCGAATAATCCAATCAAACTATATGCCACACAGAGTAATACCTATCGTATTGAAGCCGGTTATGCAGGCAGTGAAACATTCGCTGAGAATTACCATGTCTGGATTGATTTAAATAGTGATGGCCAATTTGGTAATGGTGACTGGAGAAACGACAAATCAGAGCTTTTAATAATGGACTTCGACCAGACTAACCAAGACTACGGTAAAGGTTATGTTGAAGGGGAATTTAGCATTTTAAGCAATAAGTTGTCACAGCCTATCACGACGACTCGTATGAGAATTTTGCAGTATTACGGATTTAGCAGAGTAAATAGTATTAATCCTTGCTCTGACTATAGCAGTGCCGCAACCTCGGGGAGCGGAGAAATTGAAGACTACCTTGTCGAAATCTATAAAAATTAAGGAAAATAACATGAAAAAACTAAATAAAAAGGTGCTCATGCCGCTTGCAATCGCTTTAGCAATCAGTAACGCGGTAGCTGCTAGCAACTATATTAATGAACAACAAGTTACCACCGCGTCAAAACAGAAGTCTGGGCCTGCAGCAACGAAGGGCACAGCGGTAACACAGCCGGATCAATTTGGGATCCGCAAGCTAGATATGTCAAATCCACAGCACTATCAATTGGCAAAGTCACGATTGATAAAAGCAAATCGTATTGAGAGTGATTATCCGCAACTACATAAAACGCTAGATGTAGCTAAAGGACAGCATTTATCAGCAAAAATGAACATGACAACGTCTGAATTGCCACCGGTTAGTGAAGCTGAAGTCGATATCATCAAAGAAGCGCATTTCTTCTTGGATATGAACTTAGCCATTTCATCAGATACAAACGAGCCATATATTATTGTACGTGCAAAAAGCTCACGTTTTGGCGGTACAAAAGCGACTTACATCGACTTATTATTAGAAGATGCAAACGGCAATCAGCTTGCTCCTTTGGGCTCTACATTTAATGTGTTGTATGGCAAAGACACGCTTGCAACTTCGACTATTTCACTGAAATCATTGAAGGCAAACTTCCCAAATTTAGATACCATTTATGCCAGTTCATATGTGGAACTTGAGCAAGAAGATGGCACCATCAGTACAACGATGAAGTATACTGAATACCCCTTCTCATGGGAGCATTTTGAAGCACTTTATGGCTCAGCTTCACCAGCTGCAAAGGGCGACGCTCCGGTATCTGCACTTAACGTTGGGATCAGTTCATCATTGGACACACGTCCAAAATACAATGCAACTGCACCTATCGATAAAAACAATGATGCTGTTATTAAAATCTGTCTAAACCGTAGTCATGCAGACTGTGACTACGCAGCAGATCAAATTGGAGATCCTAACGAGATTACGGATGTAAACATCCCATTCAACGGTGAATTACGCATTCCTCACGAGATCACTGATATTTATCCAACTATAGGTGATTTACCAAACGGTATAGATGAGCCAACAAATATTTATTTACAAGAAGGTATCTATGGTGGCGCGACAAAGCAAAGCTACAAAGGACTCGAAAATGCAGTTAAACAATTTTCTGACTATTTAGAATTTGAAGTTGATAGTGCAAACCAAGAGTCGATCATCCGCTGGAACATCCCGCGTTCAGAAGGTCGTTTTGGCAATGCCAAACTTTTCTCGAATATCGCCCAAGCAAACTGGTATATGACATTTGCTGTTAAAGGTTATCCGTACTTTAAAAAGGGACGTGGTGGCGCGAATGCATTCCAAGTATCGTTAACGTCAGAGACATCAGCGCGTTTTGGTAACTTTTATAGTGAAGTGTTGCCTATGATGAAGCTTGGTTACAGTTGTTTAGCAACCGGCACAATGATCACTATGGCCGATGGCAAGCAACGCGCTATTGAAGATATTGCGAAAGGCGATTTGGTGTTAGGTGCACTAGCTTCGAATACTCAAGTTAAAGAACCTATGCAAGTTATTGATGTGTCAGTAGGAATTGAAGCGATTAAGATGTATCGCATAAAAGGCGCTGATGGCTCTGATATCTTAACAACTGAAACCCACCCAATTTCTACCTCTAATAAAGGTCTTATTTGGGCGAAAGAACTGCAAATAGGTGATCGTATTCTTACGGAAACAGGTTCTGTGCTTGTTACTAATGTGACAAAAGAGAAGTACAAAGACAAAATCTACAATTTGAAACTGGCGCCTACAGAAAATTCGAAATTCGCTGAGTCTCGTAATTTTGCAATGTTTGCAAACGGCATGGCGGTAGGGGATTTGGCTACTCAAGACGAATTGAACTACAAAGATCAGAATATTCGCATGTCAGAAGAAGAGATTCTTCAACGCCTTCCTGAAAAGTGGAAAACTGACTATATCAACAGTTTGGATTAATCAGGCCACTAGGCCTTTCTATTCGAAAGGCCATACTTCTCTGTAAGGAATTAAATATGAAATTTACATATTCTCCATTGGCACGTGCCATGGGGGTAGCGGTTTTTTTTGCCTGTAGTTTTTCAACCGCAGCTGAGCAAATAGGCAATTTTAACTTTGCTACTCAAGCAAGTAACTCTGACTTAGATTCAGTCACGCTAGGTACCGCTTACCACAGTGAAAAAGAAGGTTTTTATGCACTGCAAAGTGTACTTGGTCAAGTAGATGAAACCTATGGTAATACTGAAATGGATTTTGTTGTCGGTGTTGACATGAGTTATAGCCAACTATCGAGTATGCTTGATGGTAACTTAGGAGCGGCCCTTGATGTTCCCGTAATAAAAGTGGGGGTTGGCGCAAGCTACGCAAAACAAAATACTGCAGATAACTACACCGGTACTTACACACTATTTCTCTCCTTAAAGCCAAAAAAACGGCTGTTAGTTGCAGATCCTCAAACAGGGTTTAAACCTACACAAGCCGCGCTTGATTTGGCCAATGCTAATCCAGGAGACAAATTCAATAATATTGGTAATGAGTTCGTGTCAGCGATTGAATATGGATCTCAAGTGATGATCAACCTCAAGTTCCAATATAAAAATGACGAAGACAAAGTAAAATGGGGGGGACAGCTTGGTGTCGATTGGGCTGGTAAAGTCAATGTCAGTGGTAAATTGCAAAAAGTAGACGAAGACGTGAAACGTAATATCAAAATTACGGTTTCAGCATTACAGTTTGGTGGCGACCCGATAGAGCTTTTGAAGGTGATCCCAAATCAACTCGTCAACTGTACGATGGAAAACCCGACACCATGCTTTGATGTTTTTAAAAACAGCATCAATTACATCAAAACCAACTACGTTGCTCAGTTTGATACCTTGGATAAATATAACGTCGGTAGAGTATTGACACAAAGTTACACCGATTCAGGGCCAAGTCTATCTCCTTTAGTACCTGATGATGTGTACCCAGCTAAAAGCATCTTGACTAAATTGGCGCTCAAAAACATGAGTGATGATTGGGTGCAGGCAATTCTCGATAATCGTCGTGCGGATAACGTACTCAATTACTACGCCAGTGAGTTGAATAACTCACATCGAACTGCATTAGAAACCATTCGCGATAATTCACTCTTTAACTCTTTTATTTTGGCGGACGCCGTTGATTTTTGTAAGCGTAATCCAATAGGTAATTATTGCCGTGATAGAGAGCTACAGACTCGTGGCCGCGTTCATCAATATGACCGTAAATGGCTAGAATTATAAGGAATAAGACTATGTTAAAAGTCATGCTAACCAGCACATTAATTACCTCGTTTGCTGCCATAATAGTGCCATCAGTACAAGCGAATACGACTTTATTTGAATCTCGAGATTTACTCACACCACAGCAAGCGTTAGGTCGCTTTCAATGGTTGGAAAAGTGCTATTCAGGATTATTGGTTGAGGTCTCTGATAATATTTTCGACCCCACAACCCCCATTCCAAACGACGAGAAAATAGCGGATCTTAAAAAAGTGATGCTATACGAAAATAATACCCTTAGGGGAGATGCTAAATACCTCACCTTTGGTGACGAAGATAATGCGAATCCTAAGAACTGGTTTGCGGGTAAATTACCAACTACCTCTTGTTTTCAGATCCCGTCTGACTATCGGATCAGTGCTGTTATGGTCACCCCTACAATGCCAAACTACTGTACGACAAAGTCTCGTGAGCGAACCTACGAATTCATCCAATCGGTGAAATTTTCCAATATTGATAACACCAGCAGCAACACCTTTTACAGTAACTATGTTGGCGATACCGCGAAAATATATGCAGATAAAAGCTACCAGTTAACATTAACCCCGGGATTTAGTAGTGCAGAAGCATACCCTGAAACTTGGCATGTGTTTATTGATTGGAACCAAGACGGTGATTTCAATGATACAAAAGAAACCTTGTTTGCTGGTGTTTCTGAGCAAGCAACTCAGGTCGAAATTACCCCACCAACAGGTGCAAAAAAGGGCATGACGAAAATGCGCGTTACCATGGATTACTTGGGTGGCAGCAATGATGCATGTAAAGAAGTAGACTCCGGAGAGGTAGAAGATTACCTCCTTTACGTGAAGTAATAGGTGGCAACATGAACTTATACAAACAGACTATCGCGGCACTTATTGCCTGCACTACACCTTTCGCATTCGCAGATTCAAATTTTGTGAATGAAGCACAGCTAATGCAAAAAGCACTCAATGTGAATACCTTCCAAAGTGAAATACCTGGATTGGTGAACGATCACATTGTGTTGGGTACAGCCTATAACAGCGATCAAAAACGCTTTTTGAATGTTCAAACTGTCGCAGGTGAAACTATTGAAACCCTTGGTAATACTCGTGTGCAATTTGAATTAGTAAATAATGGCAGCTACGACGCAGTTCTTCGTCAGCTAAATGGTAATGTTGATGTAGATGTTGGCTTTCCTGTTATTCGTATTAAAGCGGGTGGTCATTTAGCCAAGGAAATGTCCTCTACTGAGTTTTCGAATACTTATACCTTCCAAGCATCGTTGACACCCAAAAAACGTGTTCTTATGCCAACAGATGCCAATATTGGTTATACATTGACACCTTCAGGTAATACGCTAGCAAATGAGTATCAAAGTAAACTAATGAGCATGGCTGGTGATGCCTTTATTAGTGAGATTGAATACGGTGCTCAGTTACTTATTAACATGAAAATTGAGTACTTAAGTGAGCAGCACAAAAGTGAAATTGGCGGTTATTTAGGCGTTAGCTATGGCGCAGGAAATATTGGTATTAGCGTCGATGGTAAGCTTAATTATATTGACGAAGATCTTAAGAAAAGTGTGCGTATCACCGTCAGAGCATTGCAAAAAGGGGGGGATCCTAAGCAGCTGCTAAGTATAATTCCTAACAATATTATCACTTGTTCACTTGATAACTATGAGCCTTGCTTTACCTTATTTGAGCAAGCGGTGAACTATGCGAAGAACGACTTTGGCAATCAGTTTAATGCACTCTCTGATTATAATGTTGTGCGTTACAAAGCAACTCCTTACGAGATCAGTTCACAGGATTTACGTCGCTTAGACTCCGGTAATAAAGATATTCGCTTTGAAACTACCTACCGTACTTTATGGCTTGAAGATCAATTCAAAAAGTCGGTTAATCATGAGCACCGTGCTCGTGGTGTGCTTGCACAATACGCTAGCTGGATGACTGATGTACAGCGTCAAAAAGCAGAAAGTGTGCAGGAAGCCGCTTACAATAACGCTTGGATTTATGAGCAATATGCCCGAGTTTGTCGCGATAACCCTTACGGGGCAGCATGTTCAGATGCATGGAATGATTACCTCAACACCTGTGGTGGTAGCGGTGTCGGCTGCATACAAAGCTACACGCTTGCTGATCTGAATATACCAGCGGATAACATGAGCCAATATTTCAAATGCGAAAATGCTCGAGAGGCAACCGCGAACTTTGGTATTGAAGAAAACCATGTATCGCTTGGGTTTAGACAATTAGGTTGGGCACCATCATTCGTTGATGCTAATGACCCCGCTGTGGGTGTGATGGCATGGCTACCATGTAAATCAGCCCTTCCAACCTATGGAGCTGCTTTTGAAAATTAGCGAGTAATAAAAAATGCTAAGATTCAATTAGTAAAATTGGGACGTGGTAAGTAATAAACAATCGAATATTGAGTTATTGCTTCCTCGCCCTTTGCCTCTGCAAACCATTTACAGGAATTTATGTATGCACTTAATAACCATATTAATAGTGCTCTGTGGCCTGTTAAGCTTTTACGCAAATGGACATACCTATTACTCTTTAAATACCGAACAAGAACAGCTTGGACACGGGTTTGAGCAGGAATTAGGCATACCGCTTGAACCATGCCTCGATGGTCAGTGGCAATTTCAAGGCGGTAGTATGGGCGATTTGGCTTATCGTGGCGACTTTGACTCAGATACCATGATCAATACCATCACAGGCAGCGTAAAGGCTGGTATCAACTTGGTTATTTTTGGAGGTTCAGCCAAATTTTCCATGCGCAGGAAAGTAACAAAAAATAGAAATTCTGCCGCCTCGGCAGTAGAATTAACCTATGAAAAAGGAAGTTATAACTTTGAAAATAGAACGACTAAAATGGCTATTCAAGGGCTACTAAATACAGATCCAAATCAAGTAAGAAGCCGCTGTGGTGACAGCTTTATCCACAATATCAAACTCGGCTCGCGTATCTATGTAACAGCCAAACTCCATTTTAAAGATCGCGCTAAATACGAATGGTTTCAGACTAAAATCAAAGTGAAGTTTCTTTTTTTTAGTAAGACTTTTACTAAAACTAAAGTATTTCAAGAAGCTACCAAAGATGCTGTATATACTATTCAGGTGAACACCGATGGTGGTATGACGGCAGAACTAGCAGGGCTAAGTAAAAATGGCACTATGCATTGTAAAACCGATAATCTAACTCCTTGTATAACGCATGCCGATAATTTGTTTAGCTATTTATTTGATGGTGGTGACTATGTTGATGATCTTAAAGACGAACATTTAAATATTTTAAAGTATGAAGTCGAAAGTTACGAGGATTCTGGCCATTATGACTTAGCCTATGCTGGTCAAGCTGCAATATCTGAGCGCTATATTGCGCTGTCCGCAAGGCTCAGAAGCTATCAAGATTTAGTTTATGACGAGATAGAGAGGTTGAGTGCGTTTAAAGCGGTATCTGAAGAGCCGCTTGAAATCGAGCAACTAGCAGCGCGTATTACTGCACGTAATACTCAACGTATCGGACTTGAGCAAGCTGGCGAGTATTGTGCAATTTTGCCCGGAACAACTCTTTGCGAAAGCCGTATTGAATCTGCGATAGCGAACGTTGACTAGTTGAACAAATATTTGGAAGAATATCTGCGATACTGCACGGTCTTAACCCGTTGTCTAGCCACATTAGTTAGATTGCTCTTTAACTAATGGGGTTATTTAACCTGAACTTTGGATGAAAAACAGGCTAATTGAAACCTCAAGTTACTTACACACTACAGTCTATAATTTAGCCTAATAAATTGAAAAAATAGCGTATTTGTTCTAGAGTGTAAACTTAATGATAAAAAGCTAAAGTCAACTCATATTTCATTGATTTATAATGTCTTTTTATATGCCCATCGACTAAGGATAGCCAATGACTTTTTTTAAATCACTTTTATTGCCGACAAATCTCATCCAATTAAATCTTATTCGATTTAAACAATTCACCTCTATATTTATTACTTTATTCCTCGTTTCGTGTGGGGGCGGCAGCTCTGGCTCTCCTGAGATAAAACTACCGCCAATTGAAGAACCGCTAAACTCTGTTACTGAAGTACCAACAAATCAAATATTACATGCGTTTTTTCGTGATCAAGATAGTTCTATTGGCAAACTATCTGGCAGCGTAACTATTGTCGCGCCTGAAGTTATTGATAGTGACCCCGCTAGAGTTGAGTCTGTATGGGCTTATTGGGTAGATGAGCAAGGAAATAAACAGGGTGATGCTTGGTTAAAAACTATGAAAAAATCGGTTTACGATCTTAATATTCCAGAGGATACAAGTATACCTGAAAATACCAATGCGTTACTTCTTTTGCCGGTAAACACCATTGGACAGGCCACGAAAGGTACCCTTATTCCCTTTCATGATTTCATCGGTAATGCTGAATTATCGGGGCCTGGTGGAAATAAAGTTCACACTTGGGATTATGGCGTTGGTCGCAAGAAAATTTCAATTCAACGCACAGAAGAGCAAGGTGGATTATGTATTTTTGATAATGGTTTAGTTAGTATTACGCATATGAATAATACTAAGGATGAAGTTGGGGAGAGTTATAATCGTAACGAACTCCCTAACGATATTAATGAGAATGCCTTCCCTCCTTATTCCTTTTTATGTGGTACGCAGCCAACACATTCCGAAGATATGATTTCTGATGAGACTGGAGTTTGGACGTATTCAACGCTAAATGACGCCATGTTTTACGGCACACTAGTTTACAATAGCTTTGTTAAATACCTAGGGGAGCCGCCACTGGAGGACAAAATTAGAATCCGTGTCCACTATGGTCAACAATATGAACAAAGCGCCTTTTGGGATGGCGCATATGCCAACTTTGGTGATGCGTATCCATTATTTTACTCTATGGCTTCACTTGACATCATTGCGCACGAAGTAGGCCATGGAGTTTTAAATAGAATATCTGATTTAAATCGATTCGATCATGAAATTAGTACTGATGCTCGTACCTTGCATGAAGCCTTTGGCGATATCTCAGGTGTAATGGCAAAATACGAGTTTACGGGACATTCAGATAATTGGATTCACGGCCAAGAGAATGGCGGCTTTATTCGTCATCTCGATCAGATAAAAACTGAAAATGGTGCAATTGATAGCTTTCTTGATTATGAAGAGGCTGGTGATAATTTCTATTTACGCATTGGTATGATCACCTACCCATTTTATTTACTATCAAATCAATGGGGAATAGAGCCTACCTATAAAGTGTATTTAAATTCAGCGAAGGTCTGTTGGAGTGCGTTGACCACACTAACTGAAGCTGCTGAATGTATTAAACAGCAAGCAGGTGTAGCTGGCTTATCTGAAGAAGATGTTGTTGAAGCTTTTAAGGTGGTAAAAATAAAACTTTTTGACCAAGGCGTGCTTAGCTATTTTAATGCAGAGAAAATTAAATTACGCACTCAGTTTACCGATGATAGCCGCTCAACGAGTCAAGTAGTTCAATGGTTATGGGATTTTGGAGACGGCCAAACTTCAACAGAAGCAAGCCCCGAGCATATCTTCGCAGAATCTGGAAGCTACCCAGTTAAGTTGACAGTAACTGATCAATCCGATGATCAGGATACCTTTGAACGGCTTATTCAGGTAACAGATGAGTATTGTTCAATAAACTCAGCTCGCGTCGATAAGCACATCACTCATGTTTTAATTGGTGATAACAACATTAATTATAGTTCAACAGCATGGGACTATACCCAAATGCCTATAGAGCTAATAGATCCCAGCAATACTATCATTAATATTCAAGGAGATACTGAAGTAACAGAGCGATCTACCTCATGGAAAGTCTGGATTGACCTCAACGATAATGGAATTTATGGCGATGAGGTTAATGAGCTTGTCGTAGATGAATTTGTCGAAGAGGGGCAACCTTATGGCCTTAATACTATACTCGATTTATCAACGCTGCCAAGGAGCCGTCAGGCTAAATTTATGAGAATTATTGGCGACTATGCCGTTTTTGGTCCTTGTTCTTCGAGTATAGGGGAAGCACTAGATTTACGTGTGAGTTGGCAGTAAATTCGGTTAATACACCCTATTGAGTCGAGCTATTTATACTAGAGCGCGCTGAACTTTGAGGTATGAAAATAAATAGCATGAAAGAAAGGCATAATTGAACTCGCTAGAAAACGATACACCTAATCTTAATACCAAGATTAATGTTCACAGGCGTCATGGATATCTTATCAAAAGTAATGTGCTTAAGTGGTCTAATTTATAATCAGTTTGATCATAGAAAAACGCTTGAAAGCATTATAATTTGTGCACAGATATTCCATGGCGAGATCTGACTTCTTACTTTGGTGCATGGAGTGCCATATGGAGGCGGTTTAACTTATGGACTAAAAAAGATATTTTGAACGAATTGTTTCGCTTATTATCTCGCGCTGCGATTAAATCCTCCCTAAGTCGAACCATTTTCCATCTTGCAAGGTCAACACGCCCTCGTTATTTACGATAATGAATGATCACTTTTTCAAATGCTTTGGCAATGTTATTATCGCGTTGGATTTTATTTAATAGAGTTATCGTGATTACTTTCCCTATTTCGTTATTAGTCAATTGGCAATGCACATCACAAGTAAGTGATTTATCATCCTCTGAACGTGAGTGGCTTTTTGAGCCACATTCCTTAACAGTTAAATTAAAAAGCAGGGCGCAAGTATTTAGCGTAAAAGTGCTCAGTGAAAAAATTTTTGATTTAACACTTGAGCAAAAAGCATTACTTGGCTGCGAAGCCTCAACGGCATTAAACCGAGAAGTACTTTTATTGTGCGATAATATTCCCATGGTATATGCACAAAGCTGGCTGCCAGATAATCAATTATCAAATCAACCAAAAAACCCTCTGCATAATATGGGGGATCGCCCATTAGGCGATGTTATTTTTCAAAATCCAGAGCTCGTGCGCAAAGAGATAGAAGTCGCTCGTTTTGATACAGAGCATCCGATACAGCAATTAGCATCACAACTAAACTTACCAATACAAAAGTTATTAGGCCGACGTAGCGTATTTTCGCTTAAAGATTACAATTTTTTGGTCTGTGAAGTGTTTTTACCTGGAGCGTACCTTTACTCATGAAGCTAGCAACCTTAAAGTCACAGCATCTCCCTTACTACATACAACTTATGCGTGTAGATAAACCAATTGGTACACTATTGTTACTTTGGCCGACCTATTGGGCTTTATGGCTTGCTAATGATGGAATGCCTAGCTTAGTCAACTTTGTTGTATTTACGCTTGGCGTTATTGTTATGCGAAGTGCAGGTTGCGTAATAAATGATTTTGCTGATAGAGAGATAGATGGCTCAGTAAAGCGGACCGCCCAGCGTCCATTGGCTTCGGGGCTGGTTAGCAGTGGTGAAGCACTTAGTTTGTTTTTACTATTAATAGTCATAGCATTTTTTTTAGTGTTGATACTCAGTTTTAATACTATTTTACTTTCTTTTGGGGCGTTGGCATTAGCCTTTTGTTATCCGTTTATGAAGCGCTACACACAGTTACCTCAAGTTGTACTCGGGGCAGCATTTGGCTGGGCAATACCGATGGCTTATATGGCTTCGATAAATGCACTTCCTTTACAGGCTTGGTTATTATTTATTGCTAATATTTGCTGGACGGTAGCCTACGACACAATGTATGCAATGGTAGACAGAGATGATGATTTAAAAATAGGCGTTAAATCGACGGCTATTTTGTTTGGTGAATACGATCGTCACATCATTTTTTTCCTTAATATGACCTTTGTAGTTATAGTGGCTTTTATAGGTTTTATTAATGAACTATCAACTGCATTTGGAGTTGGATTAAGTGTCGCTGCTGGTTTGTTGTTTTATCAGCAAACACTTATCCACAAACGTGAGCGCGGGGCATGTTTTAAAGCATTTTTAAATAATCACTATGTTGGATTAGCTATTTTTATAGGTTTATTGTTTTCGTATCCAATGGCTATTTAGTTTGAGTCATCTTTAGCGAGGCGGATCAATAATGCCGCTGATAGATGCGTTTTTTCTAAACCACCCAGCAATTGAATAACGATTATCTATGGCTGGCAATACCTCATGTACAAAACGCTCACTTTCAAATAAAACCAATGTACCGGCTTGAGGTTTTATTATTATTTCAATTTCTTTGCTTTTGGTTTTGTAGACAACGAGTTCACCACCTTGCGCAGGAGTATTTAGGTAAAGCACACTGGTAAAAACTCTGTTTGAGCGGCCTTTAAAAGCATCAACGTGTTTTTTATAAAAATCACCTTCAGTATATTTTGCATAGTGACATTCATAGTCAAATAAGCCCATGAAAAAAGTACGGTTAAGCGTTGTACGAATACTTTCCATAGTCGCTTGATAAGTTAATTGCGCTTGTGAGGTACCATCAAACCAAAAGGTCTTATCTTTGCGGATAGTATCGTCAATTTGCAAATTATTTAAACGGCCAATACCAGCGAGGCTAAATTGAGGATTTATACGATAACAGTCAGCCATTAAATCAATAATAAGCTCTTCATTTATAGCATTAGGTATAACAGTGTAGCCAAGCTCTTCGATATCATTTAAATAAGTATCGTCGGCTGAAAAGTTAATCATTCAAGTGGGTCATTTTTTGAAGGTGCGACAGTGTAGCTCAAAAGAAGTTAAAAGCTATCACTTTGTGTCGCACTTATCTCAAGACAAAACGAGGTTAGTTGATTGTCGTTGCGGCTTTTTTAATGAGAGATAACAGTTGATCTATATGTTCATTAACAGCTGTCTGTTTGTTTGTTTGTACGACTAACTGTTCGTGGCTTAAACTCTTATTTGTTTTTAGCTGAATTAACTCAGAGTGCTCTGCTACAGCATTCGTATGCTCTATGCTAGCAATAGCAAAGTGGTCTGACTTTTCTAAACCAGCTATGACCTGTTCAATACTACCCACTTTAATGCTTGATGACTTATTTAAAGAGTCAATTGCTTCATTTAGCATTGTTTGAACTTGTTTTGATTGCGAAAAGCAACCATACATCGGGTAGCTATCAAGGTCGTGCTTACTAATGTCATTTTTTTGAGCTAATGGGTGATTTTTAGATACGAATAAAATGAGTTGATCTGGTAAATGTATATCACTGCCAATACTATTAATCGCTTGTGAATATACGCTAATATCAATTTCACCTAGTTGAAGCTTTCGGCTCAGTTCGTGTTCTTCTTGCAGTTGCATTTCTATTTTTACATGTGGGTACTGTGCTAAAAATTGCCCGCAAGAAATAGGTACAACATTACTTGCTTTATTGGTGTAACCAATAATTAATTTCTCACCTGTTTTTCCACTTACGGATTGAAAAATAAGCTTTTTAGTAAGCTCTAGCTCAGATAAAGTGTTTTTTGCGTAATCAAGGAATAGCTCACCTTGCTGAGTTAGCTTTACAGAACGAGTTGAACGTTTAACTAGTTCGTATCCCATTTCATCCTCAAGTGTTTGAATACTTCGCGTAAGTGCGGAGGTGCTGATTTGGGTTTGTTCTGCTGCTTGTCTGAAATGGCGTAGTATGCCGAGTGCTACAAATTGTTCTAATTGTTCAAATCTCACTTTATAGTCCCTTTTTATAAGTAAGTCGCGGATGCCGCGAACATCAATTATATTAATTTTTAGCTAAACAAAATAGTAAAATTTAATATCTAAATGCGTTTGCAAATTTATGACAAATTTTGGTCAGGATATCCCCCTTTTAATATTTATCAAAGAGGTAAATTGTTAAAAAGTATTATCCTTTAGCCTTAAAACTCATGATTTATTACTTACCTAGTATCCTTTTTAGGGATAAGTAAATCATAAAAAAGACTTTGTAATCAATTTTTTATATATTCTAGTAAAGACGAACATTCTAAATTAAGAAAAAAGTATGCCACATAATAGGGTATTGATTAAGCACAATTTACGAATAGTTGAATGAACATTGACACATATCAGCTTTTTATTTAACAAAGTTACGATTAACACGGTTGCTTAATGGTTTGTTTTCTATGCTTTGGAGTTCTATTTCAATAGCATCACATGATATGTGGATTTCAAATAAAGAGGTTAATAACGATAAACTTAAGCAAGTTAAGCTAACACCAAATAAAATAATGCCCGCTGTATTAAATTCAATAAATAGTGCAAACATGGATAAAGTGCATAATAAAAATGATGCCACACCATATACTTGCATAGTTCTAATTAGCTTAATACGCTTTCTCAAGTTTGTTATTTGCGCGACGACAACGGGACGAATTGACTCTCCTTCTCGTGCATTTAGTTCCCGAATTAATTGTGCTAATACTAAAAATCGGTTTGTGTAGGCAAGTAATAACAATGATATTGCAGGAAAAAGTAAACCTGGAGTGGTGAGTGTCATAATGTATCCTTAAGTGGTATTACTAGCTTTAATTTGTACAGCGTAACGCAAGATATTGTATACATAAAATAAACGAGGTGGAAATTGCAAAATACTAATAATACAAACGAAACGGTAGGCTCTTTTCAATGGGTAACAATTTATAATGCCGAAAATACCCTTGAAGCTAATATTCTTAAAGGTTTAATACAAACAAGTGGTATTGAATGCCAAATTAAAGGAGAGATGTTGCAAGGCGCAATGGGAGAAATCCCATTTGATCAAACCCAAGCTAGCGTGCAGGTTTATGCGATAAAAGAGCGCCATGCGCGACAAATATTGGTAAACTATCAACAAGTAAAACAATCCGCTCCAGATTGGGTATGCCCTAACTGTAATGAGCATAATGGATCAACATTTGATTTTTGTTGGTCATGTGAGACATTAAAGAATGACTAAAGCAAATAATTTTCAGCGTATTAGAGAGCTAAACTATTTACAAAAAGCCGTTTTAGCGAGTGCTTTAATTGAGCGAATGCTGCCAAATTACGGTTTATTTAGCGAAGCAACAGGGTTTGGTGACGAAACCTTATTACGAAATTCGCTTAATGTTTGTTGGGAAAAAATATTACTACCTAAAAGTAAAATAGATCTCGAGAAACAAGTTGAAAAAATAGAGCCAAATGTTCCTGAACTTGCTGATTTTGATATGTTTGGTACGTATCCAGCTATTGATGCAGCAACGTCGTTACTTAGCTTAATGCACGGTTTAATGGCGCAAGACGAGCAAGAGTTCATTAGTGTAAGCAAAATATCGCAAGCGACCGTTGCGCGTTTTATTGAATACCAAATGACAGTTGAAGGTGAAATCGCAGATAATACCGCCGTTAGAGAGCATCCATTAATGCAATACGAGATTGAAGTATTGGGTGAGCTAATTGATTTTGTAGAGAATATGGGGCGTATTACCTCCGATAGCGTAAAGGCACTTAAAAAGTTTGCCCTTGAAGATGGCCAAACAAATATTGGTCTTTCGTTATAAAAATAGTTTAGTAATAATTTAAAAAGGCTGGAGAAATACTGTGCGAATTTTAGGCATTGAATCGTCGTGTGATGAAACGGGTATAGCAATATACGATGATGAAAAAGGCTTGTTAGCTCATCAATTATATAGCCAAGTAAAAGTACACGCTGATTATGGCGGTGTAGTGCCGGAGCTTGCATCACGCGATCATGTTCGTAAAACGCTACCGCTTATAGATGCTGCTTTTGCGCAAGCTGGTTGTGGCCCCGAAGATTTAGATGGTATTGCTTATACTGCAGGACCTGGCTTGGTTGGCGCACTACTTGTAGGTACCTCCATTGGCCGCTCTCTAGCATACGGGTGGGATATTCCTGCGGTAGCGGTTCATCACATGGAAGGGCATTTACTTGCCCCTATGCTTGAGGAAAATATCCCTGAGTTTCCGTTTATTGCTTTATTAGTATCTGGCGGTCATACCATGATGGTTAAAGTAGCAGGTATTGGACAATACGAAGTACTAGGTGAGTCGGTTGATGATGCTGCAGGTGAGGCTTTTGATAAAACGGCTAAGTTGCTTGGTCTTGATTACCCCGGTGGTCCGCGCTTAGCTAAAATGGCTGAACAAGGTGTTGCTAAACGCTTTGTATTTCCTCGTCCGATGACTGATAAACCAGGCCTTGATTTTAGTTTTAGTGGTTTAAAAACAGCTGCATCAATCACTATTCGTGAAAATGATGATGACGAACAAACTAAAGCCGATATAGCGCATGCATTTCAAACTGCAGTTATTGATACGCTTGTTATTAAATGTAAGCGAGCACTTAAACAAACCGGTATTAAACGTTTAGTCATTGCAGGCGGAGTAAGTGCAAACACACAGCTTCGTTTACAGCTTGAGCGCGTTATGAAGGGCATGAAAGGCGAGGTTTTTTATCCTCGTACTGAGTTTTGTACCGACAATGGAGCAATGATTGCTTATGCGGGTATGCAGCGTTTAAAAGCAGGGCAATTTGCCACGCTTGATATGAAAACAAAACCGCGTTGGCCAATAGATAGCTTGGAAGCTATTTGATACTCGATATATTAAATGTTTTAATTTTCATCTGTGGGTGTTTTTTTAGTGCCCACTTTTGGTTCATCGCCACTAAATAATCTAATAATATTAGTGCGATGACGAAAAATAATTAAGATCGTAATAAAAGCGACTGGTAATGTATAAAGTGGTTTTATTAGCCAAGTATACAAAGGTGCTAAAGAGACAGTAACCAATGCTGCAAGTGATGAATAACGTGTAACTGCAATAATAACTAACCACGTAAAAATAAGTAAACCCGCCAGCGATAAACCAATAGGTAACAATGACCCAAATGCTGTAGCGACTGCTTTACCGCCTCTGAAACTAAAAAACAGTGGATACATATGTCCTAAACACGCAGCAACTGCAATCAAACCTAACTCAAATGGCTCAAACTTTAAAAAATAAGCGCCCCAGACCGGAATCGTCCCTTTTAAAATATCAAAAATTAACACTAAGCAAGCAGGTAATGCACCTCCCAATCTATAAACATTAGTTGCGCCAGGGTTGTTAGAACCATGGCTTCGAGGATCTGGAAGGGAGAATAGTCGTGACACCAATATGGCCGATGAAATTGACCCGAGTAAATAAGCTAAAACAAATATCAAAATGGCTAACACACGCTTCCTTACTTTTTTATTGTTATACCAACCACATTTAATGCAATTGGTATTGCTTTTGGGCTATTATTGGCGGCAAAATTTATCGTAAAAATTATTATGCTTCTTTCATTACTAGCTAACTTAGCTATTTTGTTATTGTAGAAGGATTTTTTACATATTTAAACACTGATTAAAGCATATACAGCATTAATTTTTTTGATGCTTTATATAACAAGTTCAGTCGTTTTGGTTATTTGGAGTATCAATGGACAAGGTATTTATATCTCAATTGCACGTCGACACCATTATTGGAGTGTACGACTTTGAAAAAGAAAGTAAACAGAGCCTTTATTTTGATATTGAAATGCTGAGTGATATTAAACCCGCAGCTGCGAATGACGATATTAATTTAGCACTTGATTACTCAAAAGTAAGTGAGCGAGTTATTGAGCACTGCACTGCTAAACCAGTTGAATTACTCGAAACATTAGTAGAACAATTAGCGCAAATTATTTTGACTGAATTTAATACTCCACAAGTAACAATTAAAGTAAGTAAACCCGCAGCAGTGGCGCAAGCGCAAACTGTAGGTGTTGAAATTACACGCGCTAAGGTAAGTAAGTAAATGGCGCAGATTTATATCAGCCTTGGGTCAAATATAAATAAAGTACATTACATGCAATCTGCATTAATCGCACTTGAGCGCCACTTTAAAAAATTATTCACTCGTCTGTTTTTGAGAGTGAAGCGGTGGGGTTTGCTGGTAATAATTTTTATAACTCGGTGGTTGCAGCGACAACAAGCATGGCATTGGCTGATGTATGCGCTCTATTAAAGCAAATAGAACGTGATAATGGCCGTACTGCCAGTGACAAAAAATTTAGCCCTCGGACACTGGATTTAGATTTACTGTTTTACGACGATGTAATTTGCCAAAGCCCTGCACAACTGCCCCGTGACGAAATAACTAAAAATGCATTTGTATTACAGCCTCTGAGCGAGGTTGCTCCTGATTTTTATCACCCTGTAGCTAAACAAACAATTGCCCAGTTATGGAGTGCGTATAATAACCCTCAACAAAAATTATGGAAGGTGGAGTTTTCTAACCCATGAGTATTATTGAAATAATTATTTTAGCCCTCATTCAGGGGTTTACTGAGTTTCTACCTATATCGAGTTCAGCGCATTTAATTCTACCATCGCAAGTTTTAGGCTGGGAAGATCAGGGACTTGCATTTGATGTCGCTGTTCACGTTGGGACTTTAATTGCGGTCGTTATTTATTTTCGTAAAGAGGTGGCCGATATACTTACTGGGTGGTTTAAATCATTTGGCGCACAAGGTACTACAGATGATAGTAAGTTAGGCTGGTGGATTATTTTAGGCACTGTTCCAGCGGCTATTTTAGGCTTACTGCTAAAAGACTTAGTTGAATTGTATTTACGCAGTGCATGGGTTATTGCCACAACGACCATTGTATTTGGTTTACTCCTTTGGTACGCCGATGCAAAAGGTAAGCAAATTAAAACTATTTACCAACTTAATTGGAAAACAGCGCTTCTCATCGGTTTTGCACAAGCTGTTGCAATGATCCCGGGAACTTCTCGCTCAGGTATTACCATGACTGCTGGTTTAATGCTTGGAATGAATAAGCAAAGCGCAGCGCGTTTTTCGTTTTTACTGGCAATTCCTATTATTTCTATGATGGGGCTATATTACACAGTAGAGCTTGCGCTAGGCGATCATGTTGTAGATTGGAACACGTTATTACTAGGTGTGGGGTTATCGTTCCTATCAGCTTATGCATGTATATTTATGTTTTTGAAAGTGATAGAGCGAATGGGTATGCTGCCGTTTGTAATATACCGCTTATTACTAGGTGTTGGCTTGATTGTATTTTTGACAATGTAGTTAACCACCGACGAACAAAAAAGCCTTCTAACTTAAGAAGGCTTTTTTGTTATTAAAGTGTTGTTTTTTGGCATGAGTGAAATGCTTACTCGCAATGGTAACTCAGCACTAATTTTGGCATTATAGCGCCATTAAACTTTACATTACTGTAAAGTGGTCACGCGATTTAAGGAAAGTATATGCATATACATATTTTGGGCATTTGTGGCACGTTTATGGGTGGTATTGCAGCCATAGCTAAATCGTTGGGTCATAAAGTAACCGGCTCTGATCAAAACGTTTACCCGCCAATGAGTACGCAACTTGAAGATCTTGGTATTGAATTAACCCAAGGCTATGACGTATCTCAATTAGATCCAAAGCCTGATATGGTGGTTATTGGTAATGCAATGAGCCGTGGTAACCCGTGTGTTGAATATGTCCTTGATAAAGGTCTGCCTTATACTTCAGGTCCTGAATGGCTTAAACATAATTTATTGCAAAACTCATGGGTGCTTGCTGTAGCAGGGACCCATGGAAAAACAACCACAGCGAGTATGTTGGCATGGGTATTAGAATACGCTGGCTTAAAGCCTGGGTTTTTAATTGGCGGCATAGTACAAAACTTTGGTATATCAGCGAAAGTGGGCGAAACGCCATTTTTTGTTATTGAAGCCGATGAATACGACACTGCTTTTTTTGATAAGCGCAGTAAGTTTGTGCATTACCTCCCACGTACGCTTATTTTAAATAACCTTGAATTTGATCATGCTGATATTTTTGAAGATTTAAACGCAATAAAAAAACAATTTCATCACTTAATGCGTACATTACCCCAAAGCGGCAAGGTAATTTGGCCAAAGCAAGACGTAGCGCTTAATGACGTAATAGCACAAGGGCTTTGGAGCGAAAGCGAAACGCTCGGTGTTGATTGGAATTATGAGCTAATAAAAGCCGATGGTAGTGAGTTTAATGTATTACTTAATGGCGAAAAGCAGGGAGTTGTTCGCTGGCAAGCAATAGGCGAGCATAATGTTAAAAATGCGATAATGGCTATAGCTGCTGCGCGCCATGTGGGTATAGCCATTGATCATAGTATTGATGCGTTAGGAGAATTTATTAGCCCTAAAAGGCGTATGGAGCTTAAGGCTGATATAAATAATATTAAAGTGTATGACGACTTTGCGCATCACCCAACGGCAATTAAAACAACGCTTGCGGGCTTGCGCGCAAAAGTAGGCGATGAAAAAATTATCGCTATTTTAGAGCCGCGCTCAAACACCATGAAAATGGGCGTACACCAACATACATTATTAGATTCACTGCGTGATGCTGACGAGGTACTACTTTTTGAACCAGAGAATCTAAATTGGTCGCTAAAAGAACAAGCAGATAAAGCGGGTATGCAGTGCTTTAACAGTACACAAACAATTATTGATGCAGTGCTTGAAAATATTGAGCCTAATCAACACATTTTAATTATGAGCAATGGCGGTTTTAATGGCCTTCATCAACACCTTGTTAATGGTTTAGCTGCTAAATACAGCGGAGAATAACGTGCAATTTAAAGATAGAATTACGCTCGCTTTTAGTGGTGCATCGGGTGCGCCTTATGGGCTTAGGTTACTTGAAGTATTGCTTGAGCAGCAATTTCAAGTTTACGTACTTATCTCAAGTGCTGCGCGAGTGGTGCTTGATACAGAATCAAACATCAAGCTCTCTGGTAATGAAGATAAAGCCACTGAGCAGTTAAGTACGCTGTTTAATGCCAAACCTGAGCAGCTAAAAGTATACGGTAAAGATAACTGGTTTAGCCCTGTGGCTTCGGGCTCAGCTGCACCTAAAAAAATGGTGGTATGTCCGTGTAGTGCCGGATCGGTTTCTGCAATTGCAGTGGGGGCGTCAGATAATTTATTAGAACGCGCCGCTGATGTGGTAATTAAAGAACGCGGACAGCTCATTTTAGTGCCTCGCGAAACACCATTCAACGAAATTCATTTAGAAAACATGCTTAAGTTATCTCGTTTAGGGGTGACAATTATGCCAGCAGCGCCTGGTTTTTATCATAAACCACAAAGTATTGAAGACTTAGTTGATTTTATGGTGGCGAGAATTTTAGATCATTTAAACATTGAACATAACCTAACAAAGCGTTGGGGTTATGGTGAGGGTAAATAATGAATAAGCAAAATATTGCTTTAAATATTGAAGGCCTAACCAAGGTTTATAAAAATGGTGTCGAAGCTGTAAAGGGCGTTGATTTACAAGTTGAAGAGGGCGATTTTTTCGCTTTACTTGGTCCAAACGGAGCAGGTAAATCAAC
The DNA here is from genome assembly GCF_000241185.1 of Pseudoalteromonas sp. BSi20495. NCBI lineage: Bacteria > Pseudomonadati > Pseudomonadota > Gammaproteobacteria > Alteromonadales > Pseudoalteromonadaceae > Pseudoalteromonas > Pseudoalteromonas sp. BSi20495. The sequence continues at coordinate 81,820 of NZ_BADY01000041.1, read as the reverse complement.
TACTATTGGTGTTATTTCGTCACTTGTTAATAAAACAAAAGGCAAAGTAGAGGTATTCGGTTGTGATATTGATACTGATTTAGAAGCTGCAAAAGCGCATTTAGGACTCGTGCCGCAAGAGTTTAATTTTAGCCAGTTTGAAACGCTTAGCCAAATACTGGTTAACCAAGCCGGTTATTATGGAGTACCACGCGGCGAAGCCCACAAGCGCGCCGATAAATACCTAGCGCAGCTTGGCTTACTTGAGAAAAAAGACAAACAAGCGCGTACGCTTTCAGGCGGTATGAAACGCCGTTTAATGATTGCCCGCGCACTTATGCACGAGCCAAAACTGCTTATACTTGATGAACCAACAGCAGGTGTAGACATAGAACTTCGCCGTTCAATGTGGGATTTTTTACGCCAAATAAATGAGCAAGGCGTAACGATTATTTTAACCACACACTACCTTGAAGAAGCTGAGTTACTGTGTAAAAACATCGCCATAATCGATAATGGCCGAATTGTTGAAAACACCACAATTAAAGCGTTGCTTGCAAAGCTTGATAAAGAAACCTTTATTTTAGATTTAAAAATGCCTGCAAACCCTGTCACGCTTGAAGGCTATAAATTTACCATGACGGACGATCACACTGTTGAAGTTGAAGTCGCTAAATCTCAGGGGTTAAATGCGGTATTTAGTGCATTAACAACTCAAGGTAATACTGTTTTGAGTATGCGAAATAAAGCAAACAGACTAGAAGAGTTATTTGTAGGATTATTAGAGCAAGGGCGGAGCGAATAAATGTTTAAATATGGCGTAGCCTTAAAGAGTTTATGGATTAAAGAGTGCATTCGTTTTTTACGTATTTGGGTGCAAACCCTAGTGCCACCGGCAATTACGATGAGCTTATATTTTGTTATTTTTGGTAACTTGATTGGTTCACGGATTGGCGATATGGGTGGCTTTAGCTACATGGAGTTTATTGTACCTGGTCTTATAATGATGTCGGTTATTACTAATTCCTATTCCAACGTAGCCTCTAGTTTTTACTCAACAAAATTCCAAAAAAGTATTGAAGAGCTTTTAGTTGCACCTGTGCCTAACTACATTATCGTACTTGGCTATATGGGCGGTGGTATGACGCGCGGTATTATGGTGGGCTTTATAGTTACCTGTGTGTCGTTGTTATTTGTTGATATTCAAATTCATAATATTTTTGTAATTATGGCGACCGTTATTTTAACCTCGGCTGTATTTGCTTTAGGTGGTTTAATTAATGCAATTTATGCAAATAGCTTTGACGATATAAGCATTATCCCCACCTTCATACTAACGCCATTAACCTACTTAGGAGGGGTGTTTTATTCTATATCGTTATTGCCTGAATTTTGGCAAAATGTATCACAAATCAATCCTATAATTTACATGGTTAACGCATTTCGTTATGGCTTTTTAGGCGTGTCGGATGTCGATTTAAGCGTGGCGCTTGGGGTTATTTTAGTATTTATAACAGCGTTATTTACATTAGCGCTTACATTAATTAAAAAAGGTGTGGGGCTAAGACACTAATGAGTGATGCAAATTCACGTAGTATTGTATCTAATCAAGCGGGTATTCACGAAAAGCTTGATGAAATAGTAAATACGCACTTAGAGGCTGAGTTTAAAAAACCGATTGCAGCGCATACTCAGGCCGCATTTGATGAAGTAAACGCTAAAGTACAGGCCTTTAATGGCCCGCTTATTTTAGACTCGTGCTGTGGCGTGGGTGAAAGCTCAGCTAACTTAGCTAAGCGCCATCCTGATGCACTTGTCATTGGTATTGATAAGTCATCACACAGATTAGATAAGCACGATGTTGAGTACAAGCAAACCGACAGCGGGCAATATATTTTAGTTCAAGCTGATTTAAATGATTTTTGGCGTTTAGCGGTTGCTGCTAATTGGCAACCTACGCACCATTACTTGTTGTATCCAAATCCATGGCCTAAGTCTAAGCATATTCGTAGACGCTGGCATGGCGCGGCTATTTTTCCATTTATTGTTAAGTTAGGTGGTCAATTAGAAGTGCGCAGCAATTGGGATATTTACGTTAAGGAGTTTGCTAGGGCACTTGAATTAACAGGTAACCCTTGCGATGTAACGCTTTATGAGTCAGACGATGCAATTACGCCTTTTGAACGCAAATATTGGGCCAGTGGCCAGCAAAGCCACCGACTCATTATTAATTTAACCTAATGTGATGACCAATTTAGCTCATTAATTCTTCATTACTTTGAGAATTAACATGTGGCGCTGGGGGAGCAAAATAAATACCTTGCATCAGCGTCACATTCGCTTTTTTCAGTGCGGTCACTATGGTTGCATTTTCTACTGAACCGGCTGTGAGTTGTAAGCCAAGTTGGTTTGCAAAGCTTGCTATGTGTTCAATAAACAAATAGATATCTTTATCGTTAACAATTTGTTTTATTAAGGCCCCATCTAGCTTAATACCATCGACTTCAAGTTTTAGTACGTTAGAAATATTTGAATAACCACTGCCAAAATCATCAATGATTACTTTTACACCCTTTGTTTTAACCATTCCTATGAATGCTTTTACCTCTGAAAAATTAGCTATAGCTTGTGTTTCTAATAATTCTAAGGTGATGTTACTCGGGTGTGGATAACGTTTTAATTCGTCGGCTATAAATTCGCTCAAACTAGGATCAAGCATATCTTGCGCGGTTATATTTAAGCTCCAGCAAATATCTGTTTTTCTAAAGCGGCTAATACATTGTGAGAATATAGTACGAGTTAACAAGCCATCCATTCTTGAACGGGTAACTACATTTAAAAAAGCCTCTGGCTTGAGTATTTCACCACTTGCTGTAACCATGCGCGCTAAACATTCATACTGCACTACGCGTTTAGTGTTTATATCAATAATAGGTTGAAAGTAAGGGACAATACGGTTGTTATCAAATGCTTCACGAACCTCTTTAGCCATTTCTACATTGTATTGATATTGCACTTTTACATCGTGAAGTGCTTTTGAGTAATTAACAACGGTATGGCGACCTTGTTTGGCTTGCAGTGCCGCAATATGGGCATTTTCTAATAACAAAGATTTGTTACCGCTGGCTATACCGGCACACAACGTAATATAAATAAACGGGTCGGTTAATAGTGGGGTATTAAAGTTGTAGGTTTCGATTAAGTCGTTAAACTCATCGTACGGAATTTCTTTTGGTGCAAGTAATACCAGTTTATTGGTCGCTAAGCGATAAATATGACAACGAGCAGAGCAGCGACTTTTAAAATGCATGAGCAAGTTCTTCATTACTTTATCGCCCACCTCAGTGCCATAAAAGCTATTTATGTCTTCAATTTCGTTAATCCAAATAACAGCTAATTGCATATGGTGCGCATTACTTTGCTTTAGGAAGTATTCAAGCGCTATATGGTTTGCAAAGCCCGTACTGGAGTCTGTTGCTAAAGATCGTTTGAGTAAGTAAATATAAATAGTTGCAACAAGTATTGCGATGAAGAAAAAGAAGCTCGCCATAGCGGCCGCTTTTGATACACTTTCTTTAAGTTTTTGGTTTAAATCATAAATGGTGATATCAGCACCTGTTATGTAGGTTTTACCATTAGTGTTATCAACATAAGGGATAAAAATAGTTTTAAAATGTCCCCATTGATCTGCTGATATTTCAAATACAGGCTCTGTCGAATAAAAAGCACTAATGTTCGCCTTAGTGGCTTCAGGGTAAAGATCTAAAAACTGGGTTACTTTGCCATTGCTTTGGTCTTCTTTTGTATAACTCGATGCACTAAAGTAGACTTTGTTATCTTGAAGTACCATCGCGTATACATAAGCAATGTTGAGTGCTTGGGCAAAGTCAGAAAGTTGCTTACTCTTTTTTTGATAATCAGAAAAACTAATCGTTTTTCCCTGATTAACTTTATTTAGGTACGTATCGCCGAGTATATGCTTAACACTGGTGGCTGCGTTAAGTAAGCGCGTATCAACAGAGTGCATTATATCTGCGCGTGTTGTTTGGTAAGTATAATAAACGTAGGTAAGTAAACTGATTAAAAATAGGCTAAAACCCGCCATTAACCAACTTACCCTTACTCTTCCTTTTAGCATGTGCGTCCCTTTTTTGTTATTTTTTTATTATACGCAAAATATATAAATGCCCAATAATTAATTCTTATTTATTGGCAAGGCTTAAATATTAATTAAATTATCACTTTTTTGTCATGTCTTTGTCTGCTTTTATGGCTTTAAGCGAGACATTTTAGTTATATTGCAGTAAAGTTAGCGCAATTAATTAAAAACACTGTTACTTAAAATAACGTCTTAGTTTGGCGTGTTTCATAGACAAACACGTGTTTTAGCTACACACACTAGGTATTGAGATGGATCAAAAGCGTTGTGCCGTCGCCTCTAAAGAAAGCCTTAAGCGTATATTTACTGTACCTGAAGCGCCAGACTCAACTTTAAGCAAAATCGAGCTTGAAATTTCGAGTAATTTAGCAGGTTTCTTAAACGAAAATATTGCGGCAATTGAAAAACCATTACATGAAATAGAAAAAGACTTTCAATCGGCAGTGATCCCAGAAGATCCAACGTTTGTATCTGCTTATGCCCAAGACATTATGGAGCAACTTGTTGCGCATTCGGTGCATACAGCTGCGCCTAGCTTTATTGGTCACATGACCTCTGCTTTGCCGCATTTTTTATTACCACTGTCAAAACTGATGGTAGGGCTAAATCAAAATCTAGTAAAAATAGAAACATCTAAAGCGTTTACGCCTCTTGAACGTCAAGTACTTGGGATGATGCATCATCTAGCTTATGGGCAAGAAGACTCATTTTATTCTAAATGGATGCACAGTGCTAAAACCTCATTAGGTGCATTTTGCTCTGGTGGTACGGTTGCTAATATTACTGCGCTTTGGATTGCGCGAAACCGTTTATTAAAACCGGATGGCGATTTTAGAGGTATAGGCGCACAAGGCTTAATTGCCGGTATGCTGCATTATGGCTATAAAGGTTTAGCGGTATTAATATCAGAACGTGGACATTATTCATTAGGTAAATCGGTTGATTTACTCGGTATTGGTCGCGATAACCTAATTGGTATTAAAACTTGCGAAAATAATAAAGTCGATGTAATAGCGATGCGCGAAAAAGCACGTGAGCTTGAAGCGCAAGGCATTAAAGTAATGGCCATTATTGGGGTGGCGGGTACAACCGAAACCGGGAATATTGACCCACTGGACGAAATGGCCGATTTGGCACAAGATATTAACTGCCATTTTCATGTAGATGCTGCATGGGGAGGAGCGACGCTTTTATCAAACACGCATCGTCCTTTATTAAAAGGAATTGAGCGAGCAGATTCAATTACCATTGATGCACACAAACAAATGTATGTACCCATGGGCGCTGGTTTAGTTTTATTTAAAGATCCTGCTGCAACTGATGCAATAGAGCACCATGCTGAGTATATATTACGTAAAGGTTCAAAAGACTTAGGTAGCCACACGCTTGAAGGTAGTCGCCCAGGTATGGCGATGTTAGTACATGCTTGCTTACGTGTTATTGGTCGTAAAGGCTACGAGATGTTAATCGATCGTAGTATAAAAAAGCACATTATTTTGCTGGTTTAATTAAAGCAGATGAAGATTTCGAACTTATTTCAGAGCCTGAGCTGTGTTTACTAACGTATCGTTATGTACCTAAACAGATTAAGCAGGCAATAAAAGATGCTGATGCAACAACACGTTTAGACATTTTTGCATCACTTAATCGTTTTACTGCGAGTATGCAAAAGCGTCAGCGGGAGTCTGGTCGCTCGTTTGTATCACGTACACGCCTAACGCCATCTAAATACGATAATCAACCTACTGTTGTATTTAGAGTGGTTCTTGCAAACCCACTTACATCAGGCGCTATTTTAAAAGATATTTTAGCCGAGCAAAAAGAACTAGCTAAAACAGATCCTGTATTTAAAAAGTACCTCAGTAAGTATATGTAGCTAATAAGGTGTAATTTAAAACAAGAAGACGCTTAATTGCGTCTTTTTTTTTTTTACTTGGTTACTTAATCAATTTGAGGGATTAAACCTAACGCTAACTTCTTATTTACAACTGTATGAACACTGGAGTAATACCAATCTGCTTAAATATAGGGTCTATTTAACGTTAAGGAAATTACGCTAGAACTAGGCAAAAAATTTTGTATTTAGTTGTTCTAAATAATTATTTTCTGTTGTCATCGATAAGATTTTTTTACCTCAAAATAGGGCACTTAATTAAGTTAATTGATATTAAAACAACTGGCTTTAATAATGTTACTGATAATTTTTTGTGACGGTTTTATTTTTTCCATTGCTAAAAACTCATCAGGCTGATGGGCTTGATTTATTGAGCCCGGCCCCATAACGATTGTTTCACACCCTAATTGCTGAATAAAAGGTGCTTCAGTACAGTAATTAACAGCTATTGCTTTTTGCCCTGCTATTTTTTCAGCTAATATCACTAAAGCACTGTTGGTGTTGCCAGTAAAGGCCGGTATTGGCTCGTGTAAATCAATTACGCTGACCGCATTGGGGTATTGTTGATTTATCTCTTTCGTTGCATCAAGTACTAATGCTTGTAACTCTTTTACACTCAAACCTGGTAATGGGCGCATATCTATATGCATTTCGCAGCAAGCACAAATTCGGTTAGCGTTGTCGCCGCCATGAATATTACCAAAATTTAATGTTGGGTAAGGTATTTCAAAGTGGCTTAATGAATATTTATGCTTTAACTGCTCTTTTAAGATCAATAATTTTGAAGTCACTTTATGCATGATTTCTATGGCGTTGAGACCACGTTCGGGATCAGAGCTATGACCTGAGCGTCCAATTACTCTAATCGCTGTACTCATATGTCCTTTATGTGTAAATACCGGTGTCATATCAGTAGGTTCACCAATTATACATCGCGCAGGTTTTAAATTTGGGTGCTTACATATTTGCTGTGCACCTGCCATTGTGGTTTCTTCGTCGGCAGTGGCGAGTATTAAGATAGGCTGGGTTTGCTGCTTTTCATCAAGTTCACTAATTGCTTGTAATACAAACGCAAAAAAACCTTTCATATCAATGCTACCGAGCCCATATAATTTATTGTCGAGTTCGGTAAGTTTAAACGGATTATGATTCCAGCGACTATCATCAAACGGGACGGTATCGGTGTGGCCCGCGAGCATTAATCCACCATCTCCTTTGCCACGTTTAGCTAATAAATTATAGCGACCTTTACCTCCTTCTAATTCAATGATTTCACATGTAAAGCCAAGTGTTTCGCACCACCTCGCAAGTAGTTCAATTACGCTTTTATTACTCATACACTGACTATCTTCAATTGCACTGATAGACGGAGCTGCAATCAATTGTTGATACATAGAAATAAACGATGGCAAAGGCATAAAAAAATCCAAAATAAGTATTCAATTTAATTGCATAACAATATAAAAGTATTTATGATGAATATCAATTCACTTTTTAAGCATAAATATATTAAAGTAACGTTATGAAAACAATGCGACGATAATCAAAATTCATTAATAAAAGGCTAAATTAGCGCCAAGGCTAGTTTAAGCGAACAAGATAGACAAGTAACAACTAATTTTAAGATAACGAGTAACAAATGAATGTAGTGATTATTGGCGCAAGCGGTTACAGCGGCGCAGAGTTAGCAAGTTTAGTTGCTAAACACCCAAACTTAACTTTAGCGGGTTGTTATGTATCAGAAGGTAGCTTAGATAAAAATAAATTGCTAAGTGATTTATATCCTGAACATCTAGGCTTGCTCGACTTACCATTACTCCCTCTTGGTGAATCAGCTTTTGATGACATTCAAACTAGTGCTGACTATGTGTGCTTATGTACAGACCATAAAGTGAGTGTTGATTTAGCACCGCGTTTTTTAGCAATGGGTAAAAAGGTATTTGATTTATCTGGTGGCTATCGCCTTGCAAGCAATGATGATTACGTTACATATTATGGTTTTGAGCACCAACATCCTGAGCTATTAAATAAAGCTGCTTATGGTTTAGCTGAGTGGAATGGTGAAGCTATTGCCAATGCACAGTTAGTCGCTGTTGCTGGATGCTACCCAACGGCCGCACTAAATGCATTAAAGCCTTTGCAACAAGCCGGTTTATTAAGCGAACAGAGTATTATTATTAATGCGGTATCGGGAGTTACCGGTGCTGGACGTAAAGCAAGTGTTGGCACGCATTTTTGCGAGGTTTCGCTTACTCCCTATGGTTTATTTAATCATCGCCACGGTCCTGAAATTGAGCAACATCTTGGTCACCAAGTCTTATTTACGCCGCACTTAGGCAATTTTCCTCGTGGTATTTTAGAAACTATTTATGTGCAGTTAAAGCCTGAGGTAACAAGTGAGCAAGTAACACAAGCGTATCAGGTACTTGCCGATGAGCCACTTATTCGTTTATTAGGCGATAAAATCCCATCAATAAAAGGTGTAGCTAAGCAACCTTATGTTGATATTGGTTGGCAGCAACAAGGATCGCAATTAATTGTTATTGCAGCAATAGATAATTTATTAAAAGGCGCTGCAGGGCAAGCTTTACAGTGTATTAATCTATCAATGAATTTAGAGCATACCACGGGCTTAAAAGGAGCGTTTTAAATGAGTAAAAAAACGTGGGTTATTAAACTAGGTGGTGCTGTACTTAATACAGAAAACGCGGCTAAAGCATTGTTTGATGTACTTAATGAGCAACAAAATGCTCAGTTTGTAATTGTACACGGTGGCGGTGCACTTGTTGATACTTGGCTAAAAGAAGCTGGTTTTGCCAGTGCTAAGCACCAAGGTTTGCGTATCAGCCCTGCAGAGCAAATGCCTTACATCGTAGGTGCACTAGCAGGTTGTGCCAATAAACAATTAATGACTCAGGCTATTAGTGCAGGGCATAAACCGGTTGGGTTAAGTTTGTATGAAGCGGGTGTTACTGCTACTCAAAAGTTAAAAGCACTTTGTTTAGTAGGTAAATGCACAAGCAACGATGATTCTATTATTAACGATTTACTTAAAATTGGCAGGCTACCGATCGTTAGCTCTATCGGTTTTGATGAGCAAGGCCTTTGGTATAACGTAAATGCTGATGAAGCTGCAGCGGCTATTGCTAGTAATTTAAACGCAGAACTTATTTTTATGACTGATGTAGAAGCGGTGCTTGACGCAAATAAGCATCCCTTACATCAGCTTGACACAAAACACATTGATACTTTAATAGATGAAGGAGTAATTGTGGGCGGGATGGAGGTCAAAGTTAAGACCAGCCTTCACGCTGCCCAACATTTACGACGCGGTGTGTATATTTCCAGCTGGCAAAAGCCAGAAAATTTAACTGACTTGCTTGAAGGCAAGCATGTCGGAACTAAAATTACACCATAGGTTTATTATGTTTAAGAATTTTTTAACCGGTTTAGAATTAGACCAAGAAGGCGCACTTAATTTATTAAAGTTAGCGCAAGACATTAAAGTAAAACCAGAGAAATACAGCCAAGTATTAGCTGGTAAATCGGTTGTAACGTTATTTGAAAAACAAAGTTTACGTACGCGTTTGTCGTTTGATATAGGTATTAATCGTCTTGGTGGTCACGCGGTTTATTTAGATCAGCAAAATGGTGCTATGGGTGCACGCGAATCAATTAAAGATTTCGCTCTTAATATTTCAACATGGGCTGACGGGATTGTAGCGCGTGTTAATCAACACAGTACGCTAACTACATTAGGTGAATATTCATCGGTACCGGTGGTTAATAGTTTGTGTGATTTGTACCACCCGTGCCAAGCACTCGCTGATTTTTTAACGCTTCAAGAAGTACATGGAGATGTAAGTGAGCTTAAAGTAGCTTACTTAGGTGAAGGTAATAACGTAACTCATTCATTGATGTTGTTAGCAGCTACACTAGGTACAGATTTTGTAGCTGTAACACCAAAAGGGTGCTCACCAGATTCACAAATACTTAAAAAAGCAGAGCAGATTGCAGCAATGAACGGTGCATCAGTTATGGTGAGTGATCGCGTTGAAGCTGCTGTTGGCGCAAATGTTGTTTACGCAGATACTTGGGTATCAATGGGTAATACAACACCAATTGAGCAAGTTAAAGCCAAGTATATGCCATATCAGCTAAATCAGGCATTGCTAGATCAAACTGGTGCTACGACGGTATTACACTGCCAACCGGCGCACCGTGAATTTGAAATTACCTCAGAGGTAATGGATGGTCCAGCATCTAAAATTATTCAACAAGCAGAGAATCGTATGCATGCGCAAAATGCTCTGCTAGTTACATTATTAAATCCAAATTTTGTTAAGGAACACCTATGAGTTCAATTAAAAAAGTCGTTTTAGCCTATTCAGGTGGTCTTGATACATCGGCTATTGTGCCATGGTTAAAAGAAAACTACGGCTGTGAAGTTGTTGCGTTTGTAGCAGATGTAGGTCAAGGGGCAGAAGAACTTGAAGGCGTAGAAGCTAAAGCAATTGCCTCTGGTGCATCTGAATGTTATGTAGTTGACTTAAAAGATGAAATGGTAAGTGATTACATTTACCCAACACTTAAAACGGGCTCAATTTATGAAGGCACTTATTTATTAGGTACCTCTATGGCGCGCCCAATTATAGCTAAAGCGCAAGTTGAAATAGCGCGTAAAGTAGGTGCCGATGCACTTTCTCATGGTTGTACTGGTAAAGGTAATGACCAAGTTCGTTTTGAATCATGCTTTGCAGCACTCGCACCTGATTTAAAAGTAATTGCGCCATGGCGTGAGTGGGACTTATCGAGCCGTGAGTCATTACTTGATTACTTGGCGGAGCGTGACATTCCGTGCTCAGCATCAGCGACAAAAATTTACAGCCGTGATGCTAACGCATGGCATATTTCACACGAAGGTGGCGAGCTTGAAGACCCATGGTGTCAACCAACTGAGCAAGTATGGACATGGACTAATTCTCCAGAGCAAGCACCAGATAAATCAGAACTCGTAACTTTAAAAGTTGTTGAAGGCGAAGTGGTTGCTGTAAATGGCGAAGAACTTAAACCATATGACTGTTTAGTTAAATTAAACGATATTGCATCACCTCATGGTGTTGGTCGTGTTGATATTGTAGAAAACCGTTTAGTAGGCATGAAGTCACGCGGTTGCTACGAAACGCCCGGTGGTACAGTTATCATGGCAGCACTTCAAGCCATTGACGAGCTAGTACTTGATAAATCAAGCCGTAAATGGAAAGAAGTGCTGGGTGGTGAATTTTCGCATTTAGTATATGACGGCCGCTGGTTTACACCACTTAAAGATTCTATTTTAGCTGGTGCAGAAGCGCTTTCTAAAGTGGCAACAGGTGAAGTCGTACTTAAATTATATAAAGGTCAAGTAACTGCGGTTCAAAAGCAGTCGCCAAATAGTTTATATAGCGAAGCATTTGCCACATTTGGTGAAGATGATGTGTATGACCAATCACACGCTGAAGGCTTTATTCGTTTATTCTCGCTTTCAAGCAGAATTTCAGCACTCGCTAAAAAGTAAATTATTACGCCCCTGTAAAAGGGGCAATACAGGGTTTGGAGATATTTCATGGCATTATGGGGCGGACGTTTTTCTACGGGTCCAGATGAGGCGTTTAAGCAATTTAACGACTCTCTTCCCTTCGATTATCAGTTAGCAGAGCAAGATATTATCGGCTCTGTGGCATGGGCTGGTGCACTTGAGCAAGTTAATGTGTTATCGAGTGATGAGCACAAAGAACTCGTTGCAGCATTGTATGAGTTACTTGAAGAAGTAAAAGCTGATCCACTCGCTGTAGCTACATCGGGCGCAGAGGATATTCACTCGCATGTTGAAGCTGCATTAATCGAAAAAGTAGGTGATTTAGCTAAAAAATTACATACAGGCCGAAGCCGTAATGATCAAGTCGCAACAGACTTTAGATTATGGTGCCGTGATACCGCTGAGCATATTTTAAAAGCAATTGAGCAACTTAAAGGCGAGTTTGTATCTTTAGCTGAGCGTGAACTTGGTACTATATTGCCCGGTTATACTCATTTACAGCGAGCACAGCCAGTATTATTTAGCCACTGGTGTATGGCTTACGTAGAAATGCTAGAGCGTGATGAAAGTCGCTTGCAAGACGCGAAAGCGCGCATGAATTTTTGCCCACTAGGAAGTGGTGCATTAGCCGGTACTGCTTACCCAATTGATCGTCAAGCACTTGCGCAAGGTTTGGGTTTTACTGGTGCGACTAAAAATAGTCTTGATGGCGTCTCTGATCGCGATTTTGTTGTAGAGTTATTAAGCTGTGCATCGATTTCGATGATTCACTTATCGCGTATGTCAGAAGATTTAATATTTTATAACTCGGGTGAAGCTGGTTTTATAGAGCTTGCAGATAACGTGACATCGGGCTCATCGCTTATGCCACAGAAAAAGAACCCTGATGCATTAGAACTTATCCGTGGTAAAACGGGTCGTGTATTTGGCGCGTTTAGTGCGATGATGATGACCTTAAAAGCACTCCCTCTTGCTTACAACAAAGACATGCAAGAAGATAAAGAAGGTATATTTGACGCTATGCCAACATGGCTTGCGTGTATTCATATGGCACAAGCTTGTATTAAGGGCGTTAAGGTAAGAGGAGATCGTACACTTGCTGCTGCTAAAGGCGGTCATGCTAATGCAACAGAGCTTGCTGATTATCTCGTCGCAAGAGGCGTACCTTTTAGAGAGGGGCACCACATTGTAGGCGTCCTTGTTCAGCTTGCTATTAGCGAAAATAAAACGCTAGAAGAGCTTTCGCTTGAGCAATACAAATCAGTTAATGATGTTTTTGAAGACGATGTATACCCGGTATTAGAAATTGATGCGTGTATAAAAGCGCGCCAAGCTCTTGGCGGCACATCGATTGAGCAAGTAACTGGTGCAATTAAAGAAGCCAAAAAAAACAGCAAATAACGGTTCGTGATGCAAATCTAGATGACGTTGAATCTATAGCTAAGCTCATTCAGCATTGGGCTACAGTTGGCGAAAATCTACCTAGAGCTAAAAGTGACATGGTGCATTCTATAAATGAATTTGCGGTCACTGAAATTAACGGTAAGGTATCGGGCTGTGCCTCGCTGTATATATATGATACAGGTCTTGCTGAAATTCGCTCTTTAGGTATTGATCCTCAAAGCGTTGTTACTGGGCAGGGGCGGCAACTCGTTGAGCATTTATTAATTAAAGCTAAAAAACTGGCGCTGAATAGAGTGATTGTACTAACGCGTGTGCCTGACTTTTTCGAAAAGCAGCGCTTTACCTTTTGCACTAAAGACAGTTTGCCAGAAAAAGTAATGAAAGATTGTGAGCTTTGTCTTCGTAAAGAAAATTGCGATGAAGTTGCTATGGAATTTATTTTAAAGCCAAGTAAAAGTGTGGAGATCCCGTGTAAATACGTGGCTTAAACTCCCTGGATACAAAAAACGTACGGTTATCCCTGTGCGTTTTTTTATATCTAAAACAAACTGGTTTGATCTGTTGCATTTTTTAAAGTGTCAAATAAAGTTGGCATACAGGTTGCTTTATTATAGGTGGGTGGCAAAAATGGCTACCTAGATTAAAACAGGTAACATGTTTACCTATATAATAGCGTGATAAAAGTCGCGCAAACTATAATTTTATAAGGATTAATAACATGCAAATTTCAGCGAATAACCAAGTACAAATGCAAGCATATAATAAAACACAACAATTAAAGCCTGCAATGGAACAAACTGCTAGCCCTAAAACCCTGCAATCTGATACAGTAAGCATTTCTCAAGAGGCTATTGCTGCAGCAAGTAGTGATAGCTTACAACGTGGCGGGGGCAGTGTAATGCCTGTCAGACCAAAGTAATAATTTAAGGTTTTAAATGATTCTAACTGAGCTTTTTGGGTTGTTCTCACTGTCTGCTTTTACGATGTGGGGATTTCTGATGACTTTCTTTTTTAATGTGTTTGTATACTCATTAGATTTAAAAAGAGGTACAACTCTTCTGCTCAGTTCATTTATTATGATGATATCTTATACCTTATCTGACTACTTCTATACATGGCTTTCTATTAAAAACTCAATATACTTGGATTGGGCTTTGTATGATATTTCTACTATTTTAGCGTTAATATGCATATATAAAATAACCGAAAAAACAACACCTTCTTTTTTGTATTTAATTGTTGGATTGTCTATAAATTCGATTTTCTTTTTTTGTATGTATTTAGATATGTATATATTCGGAAATATGGAACGATGGTTTTTTTGGGATGTTTATACATACGCAGTTAATTTAATGGACTTAATTATGATAGTCGCATTAATTGTTGATAGAGACTTCCTAGGTCTTCATAAGTTAAAGAACAAAACCCTCAGTTACTTCAAATCAAACGATACCCACAAATTAACCTAGTTTAATATGTACGTTACTGAAGCCTTAACGGATTATGTAGGAGCTTTCTCCCAAAGGGGTCTTTTTAATGGCTTTCTTATGCTGTTTAGCTATTAATATAAATAAGGAAAGTAAGTCTCCTGTTTATTTATCTGCGCTTATGCTCTGCTCATATATTTTTAGTGGCTACATAGATTTATTAGAAAATTTATATTTAAGCTGGGCACTCTACGATTTCATTACAATTTTAGCTTTGTTAACTTTACAGTGCTTCAAAGTACTCCAACGTTCTGTAGCTTTTCACTTAATCATAATTTCGTTAACAATAAATGCTGTACTCACCCTCGTAATATATTATGACCTATACGTTTTATATAACTATGAGCCTTGGTGGTATTGGAGTGTTTATTCTATTGGCGGAAATATGTTCGATGTTTTAATGATTCTTTCACTAGTATTCAATAAAAATACCATTTTTAAAAGGGGTGCTGCATTGAACTTTAAAAAGTTGAAAAATATTGAATGAACTTTTAATTAGCCCAACAGTTTCTTTGTACATAGGTGCATTTGTACAATGGGGATTCCTTATGGCCTTTTTGTATTCCCTTGCTCATTCGATTAATAAGCCTAATAAAGAAAAAGTGTATTTGTCTTTGGTTATGAGTGTTTCATATTCATTTAGTATATTTACAAATATGAATACGGTAACTTATCTTGATTTTTTATGTTTTGATATTTTAACTATTATAGCTCTTACACTTCTAAGGCGATTTCTAAAAAGGGATGTTGCCTATATATATCTTCTAACTGGTTTGACTATAAATTCAACCCTGCACCTTTTTATGCACTATGATATTTATGTACTAGATAATGTTGATTATTGGTGGCTTTGGAATTTTTATTTAATAGTTATCAATTTAGTCGATCTCACAATGGTAACTATTCTCTTTTTTAACAAAGATTTTTTAGGTTTAGTTAAGTTTACTAAATTTTTAACTGAAAAATTTAACAGGTCACGCCATGCCTGACTTTCTATGGAGGCTGGCTGGTTTATACGACTATATAATTATTTTTATTACATGGTCTTTTGTTATTGCTTTTTTATATAATTTGTCTATTAGCATTAACAAGTATGACAAAAGCTGCACACAGCTTGCATTCATTATGGTGGTATCTTACACCTCAAGTATTTTTATGGATCCCTTTAGCAACACACCTCATTTGACCCTTTTCATATTTGATATCGTAACTATATTTTTTCTGATTATATGGCGGAGCTATTTTAGTAAAAGCCTCCCTATAGCCTTTTATTATCTTTTAGTTGGACTTAGCTTTAACGCATTTGTTTTTTTTGGAATGCACTACGACAGTATTGTTTTAGGAAATTTAGACTACTGGTGGTTTTGGGCCTTGTATGTAATCGGGCAAATAATTTCTGATTTAACAATGCTTTTAGCTCTCCTAATTAATAAAGACTTTTTAGGTTTGGTTGCATTAAAACGTTATTTATTTGGCAGTACAAAAAGCATTCATAAAAAGGTTGAATAGAATGGAGGGTCTATTTTGGCAATTAAATTCAATTAATGAATATTTTGGAATACTTATTACATGGCTTTTTGTTTTTGCTTTTTTGTTCACTCTATCAATTGCTATTAATAAGCAAGATAAAAGCCGAGTTCATCTTTGCTTTATTATGATGGTTTCGTACACATCTAGTTTATTTATGGACATAACTACTGCAGCTCCACATTTAAAGTTGTTTATATTTGATGTACTAACAATTGCCGCTATTCTTATGTGGCGTATTTTTTTAGGACGTAAAATACCGTACGGATTTTATTATCTTATTGTAGGGCTTTGTATCAATACCTCACTGTTTATGGGCATGTATATTGATAATACTCTTTATGGCAATTGGGACTTTTGGTGGCTGTGGATGCTGTATGGTTTCTTTATGCCTGTTATTGATATTACGATGGCACTAATATTAATTATCAATAAAGACTTACTGAAGCTGGTTTGGTTAATTAAAAAATTAAAGACATCATCTATATCAAAGCTAAATTAGCGCATACGAGTTATGCGCTAACGCAGTAAATTACTATTGGGCACCACAGCCCAATTTAGTTTTTAGCGCTTTGACAATTACAGGGTCCACAAACTCGCTTACATCACCATTGTGACGTGCTACTTCTTTAACGAGTGTTGATGAAATAAATGAATTTCGCTCTGCGGGCGTTAAAAATACACTTTCTAAATCGGGGTTTAGGCGACGGTTCATATTTGCGAGCTGAAATTCATAATCGAAATCAGATACAGCCCTAATACCACGAATAAGCACATTAGCATTATGATCGCGCGCAAGGTCAGCCAGCAAGCCTGAAAATCCGATAACTTTAACATTACCTAAATGACTCAAAATGGTATTAGCAAGTTCAACACGTTCTTCTAGGGTAAAGCAGGGTTTTTTACTTGGGTTGTGGGCAACAGCAACTAATACGGTATCAAACATTTTTGCAGCACGATGAATCAAGTCAGTGTGCCCATTGGTAAGCGGATCAAAAGTGCCTGGGTAAATTGCAGTAACGTTCATAATATTCACTATTTATTATTTTAGCGTTAGTTTAACAGTGTTTAGGGCACAAATCAGCTTTGCCCAAATAGATTATTTACTCAGTTCCTAATGATGGTTAAGGAGTAAGTGTGTTTTAATCGATAATATTTGTTTATACTGCGTGGCCTATTTTTAGTGTAATGTAGTGCATAAGATAATTAGAGTATTAGCGTATGAATACCAAGGATAAAATAATACACACCAGTATTTCGTTATTTAACGAGCAAGGTGAGCGTGCAATATCAACCAATCATATAGCGTCGCATTTAGGAATGAGCCCCGGTAATCTTTACTACCATTTTAAAAATAAAGAAGACATTATTCGTCATATATTTGCGTTATATCGCGATCATTTAAGTACGCAATTTAAACCTATCAACAAAAATGACGATGCATTTAACCACTTAACAGCTTATTTAGATTCGTTGTTTGAATTGATGTGGCGCTATCATTTTTTTTACGACAACCTCGGCGATATACTCGCCAGAGACGCTGATTTGAAGCAAGCTTACATTGATTTCCAACTCGAATTATTAGAACAAGTGCGAAAAATTATACTGGGGCTTCGCGACAGTGAAATGATTGCAATTGATGAGCAAGATGTCATTGATTTAGCACATACGCTTAAGTTAACGGTTAGCTTTTGGACGCCTTATATTAAAGCGCGTAGGCCAAGCGGTACCCTTGCTGAGCAAGATATATATCACGGTATTTTAAAAGTACTCACATTGTTTAGAGCGTATAGTACTGATAAAAGTATCGATAAAATGAACCTGCTACGCAAAAAATACACCGAATTAGCACAACACGCGCAAACTGTTGCCTAATTGCTAATCATTGGCTGTTTCCTAGACGCTGAATTTTTTGCTATAATCGCGCGCCAAATGCCTGGGAGCGCGAATTCCCGCAGTCTAAGAGTGAACTATGCTTAAATTTATCGTCAAACTACATCCTGAAATAGCCATTAAAAGCCGTTCAGTCCGTAAACGCTTTACTAAAGTGTTAGAAAATAACATTAAAATTGTATTGCGCCGTGTTGACGAAAAAGTACAAGTTAGAAATAACTGGGATAATATTTCAGTTGTTACAAAGCTTGAAGATGCGCAAGTTCGTTTAGATTTTATCGATAGCCTTAAACGCATACCTGGCATCGTTCAATTTATTGAAGTAACCGAAACACAATTCGAAACTCTTGATGATATTTACCAAAAAACAATAGCGTTAGTTGGGCATACAATTATAGGTAAAACCTTTTGTGTTCGTGCTAAGCGTATAGGTCAACATGACTTTACCTCAACTGATTTAGAGCGTTATGTTGGTGGTGGATTGAATCAACATATTGAAGGCGCAAGCGTTAAACTTAGCCGTCCAGAAGTAACAATACGTTTAGAAGTAAAAGACGACAAAGCTTACATTGTTTCGCAAACGCATTTTGGTATGGCTGGTTTTCCACTACCAACGCAAGAAGACGTGCTTTCTCTTATGTCAGGTGGTTTTGACTCTGGCGTAGCAAGTTATCAAATGATTCGTAAAGGTGCACGTACACACTTTTTATTCTTTAATCTAGGTGGCGCAGCGCACGAAATTGGTGTTAAGCAAGCAAGTTACTACTTATGGAAAAAATACAGCTCTACACATAAAGTTAAATTTGTAACTGTTGATTTTGAACCTGTTGTTGCTGAAATTTTAGAAAACGTTGAAAACAGCCAAATGGGTGTTGTACTTAAACGTATGATGATGCGCGCAGGGAGTGTAGTTGCCGACAAGTTAAACATTCAGGCACTTGTCACTGGTGAAAGTATTGGCCAAGTATCTAGTCAAACATTAGCGAATTTAAGCGTGATTGACCGTGTTACTGAAACGCTTATTTTACGTCCGCTCATTCAACACGATAAGCAAGAAATTATTAATATTGCTCGCCAAATTGGTACGGCTGAAATGGCAGAAACAATGCCTGAATACTGTGGTGTTATTTCTAAAAAGCCAACGGTTAAAGCCAAAATAGACGTTATTCTTGGTGAAGAAGAAAAGTTCGACTTTGATGTACTTGATACCGTTGTAAACAACGCACGTATAATGGATGTGCGTGATATTGACGTTGAAGCCAAACAAGAACTTAAAGAAGCGGAATCGGTTGCTGATTTACCTGTAGGCTCTGTGGTAGTTGATATTCGCTCACCAGAAGAAGAAGAAGCTGCACCGCTAGAAATCGACGGTGTTGAAGTGGTGCATTTACCGTTCTTCCGTCTGGCGACTAAGTTTGGTGATTTACCAAAAGATACCGACTACTATTTATATTGTGACAGAGGCGTAATGAGCCAACTACAGGCACTTATGCTGCACGAACAGGGCTTCGAAACTGTAAAAGTTTATCGCCCGTAAAGTTAAAAGTTTATGTAAGCGTGGTTTATACCACGCTTTTTTTTGCCTGAATTTTGACAAACAACTCATCGTTGTAAGGTGTTTTAATGTTGTGGAGTTTACCTTGTTGGCTAATATAGCCGCATATAGCTGAGATTTCAGTTTCTCTGTTATACGCTAGATCTTGCTGCATTGAGGAGTAATTATTTGCGGTTAACTCCATTATTTTATAAGCGGTATTAAGTGCTTTAATTAATGGAACATTAAGCCCTTGAGCCTTTGCAATATTACATGCTTCAGTGAGTGCATTAAAAATTATTGTATTGTACTTAGGTGCACGTAATTCGCCATTTCTTACATTACTTAAAGCGCTTAATGGGTTAATGGCAATATTTACGAGTAGTTTTTCAAAACGAAGCTGCTGAATGTTATTAGTAAATGTTAGGTTGGGTATTACTTTAAAAATATCAGCTATTGGCGCACTATTTTGAAGTACTAGCTCATTACAGCCACCAATAACGCTTTGTCCTTCACCAGTGTGTTGCACAATATATTGGTTTGATTTAAAGCCCGCTATGCTTGTCGTTAAAAAGTAGAGTGCTTGATGGGTGTTTAGTTGGCTATTTACCTCATCAACATTACCCATTCCGTTATGCGAAAGTACAATAGAGCAATGAATTGGTAAAAATGGCTTTATTTGTGAAAACGCATCAAGTACTTGAAAAGCTTTAACAGTAAATAAAACAACATCAAATTCAGCAGCTTTATTTAGCTGATTTAATGAAATAAATTGAGCGTCAATTTTTTTAGAGGTCCCTTTACCTCGACTATAAAAGCGGGTATTTGTTGGGCTTTTACGAGTTAAAACACTGACATTATGCGATGCGCTTAAAAAGTGGCTAAGTAATAAGCCAATAGCACCATCGCCAACGATTAAAATATTAGCCATATGGGTTCTTTTTTCGAGATGTAAAAATTACTCTAAGTAAAAAGTAGCTTGCAGCACCTGCAAAATCAGCAAAAAAATCACCGAGTGATGCCTGCCTATACGGGAGTGCGTCTTGCATTATTTCTATAGATGCGCCATAGCCTGCCAATAAAAGTATTTGCGCATATAAAGGAAGTTTAAACGCTTTATCCATTATTATGGCTAGTATAAAAAAAATCCCAAAATGAGCGACTTTATCAACATGAGGGAATAAATTTACAACGCCACCTTTTATTTCTTTAGCAAATAAAAGGGTAAAAGCCACAATGCTAATTAAAAAAATTGCTTGGTAAACACGCCTTGTCACGACAAATCCTAAAATCGCTTAAAAAAGAGACCGCAGTATATCAAACTAATTTAGTATCGCACCTGAACAAGATGCAGAAAAATGTAAAGAATTATAATTTTAGCGTTATAATTACCACATAAAATTAAGATTAAATAGTTAGGAGAAACCTATGCCTTCATTTGATATTGTATCTGAAGTAGAAATGAACGAAGCTAAAAATGCGGTTGATAACGCCAACCGTGAGCTAGAGACCCGTTTTGATTTTAGAGGTGTTGATGCATCTATTGAATTAAATGACAAAACAATTAAATTAAAAGCTGAAGCTGATTCTCAAGTTATGCAATTGTTTGATATTTTGGCAAACAAAATCTCTAAGCGTGGTATGGATGTATCAAGCTTAGAGCTTCAAGATATTACTCGTGCAGGTAAAAATGTATTTCGTAACGTTGGCTTAAAGCAAGGTATCGAAAAAGACATGGCTAAAAAAGTAGTTAAGGCCATTAAAGACTCTAAAGTTAAAGTTCAAGCCGCTATTCAAGGCGAAGAAGTACGCGTTACTGGTAAAAAGCGTGACGATCTTCAAGAGGCTATGCAAGTAGTGCGTAGCGCTGAGCTAGGTCAGCCTTTTCAGTTTAAAAACTTTCGCGACTAAAGTACACCAGCTAGAACCTAGCTAACGAGTGTGTAAAATGTATTAAAAAAAGCTAAGCAGCAATGTTTGGCTTTTTTTGTGAGGTTATTTTTCGTATTTATCATAGATGAATCTATCTTTAGCTGTATAGACGTCCATTGACATTTATAAACAAAATACCCACAATAGCGGCATATTTTCAAGGTGCTTGCTAGCCACTTCATGTAATGATTTTTTTAGCAGGATAATCGGGAAGTTGGTGAGTTTTCATGATGACTACAAGCCCAACACTGCCCCCGCAACGGTAAAGTATTGCATGTTTTATATGCTTACTGAGTCCGGAGACCGGCCTTGATGCAATCTTACTTACTTAAATCTTTGCGGTGGGCAAAGGTAGGGGACATCATGTTAAACAAAACAACTCTAGGCGTTGCAATTTCTGCTGCGCTTTCATTTTCTGTGTCTGGTGCAGAGCAATCAATTGAAAAAATAACCGTTACAGCTAATAAGTTTGAGCAATCAATTAACGACGTTTTAGCGAGTGTAAATGTTATTGAACGTGCTGAAATAGAAGCAAGTAACGTACGCGATTTACCTACACTTTTAAGCACGCGAGTGGGCTTTCAGGTTAATCCAAACGGTGGTTTTGGTCAAAATACAGGTGTGTCACTTCGTGGTACGGGCTCTGGCGATACGTTGATTTTAATTGACGGTGTACGTACAGGCTCAGCAACACTAGGTCAAAAAGCATTAAATAATGTCCCTCTAAATAGCATTGAACGCATAGAAATTATTAAAGGCTCTCGCGCGGCTGTTTATGGTTCTGATGCACTCGCTGGTGTTATTAATATTATTACGCGTGAGTCAGATAACTTATCCCTAAGCGCTACATTTGGTTCTGACTCTTATCAAAATTATCAAGTTGCAGGCTCTGTAAAATCAGATGATATAACAACAGCATTTAACGCAGGCTTTGAAAAAACAGATAACTTTGATGTACTGCAAAGCGTAGCACCTGATGAAGATGGCTATGAAAATAAAAACCTTGGTTTTAAAATAAACTACACCGATGCACATTACGGCGACTTTAAGTTATTAGGCCAATACAGTGAAGGTTATGCAGATTACGATAGTAGCTTTAGCCCAGCAGACAGTACGATTGAACGAGATGATTTTAAAAACTATCAACTTTCTGCAGGTTGGAGCAAAAACTACACTAACCAAACGCATAGTCTTGATTTAGCGCTTTCAACAGATGATTCAGATAACACTTATGTTGATTTTTCAGTTGGGCCAACAACAAGTACATTTATAACTAAACGCACACAAATTGATTATAACGGGCAGTACCTGTTATCTAATGAACTTAACATTAGTGGTGGTATTAATTGGTACAACGATGATGTGTCGCATAGTTCGCAACTATTTGTTGAAGACAGCCGCGATGTACTTGCTGTGTTTGTAGGTGCTTACTACGATGCAGATAAAGTATTGGCTAATTTAACTGTTCGCCAAGATGATGATGAGCAATTTGGCGACGAAACAACGTATACAGCCGCTGCAGGTTATCATTTATCTGAAGATGCAACATTTCGTATAAGCCAAAGTACTGGCTTTAAAGCTCCTACATTTAACGATTTGTATTATCCACTTTATGGTAACCCTGATTTACAACCTGAAAAATCAGTAAACCGTGAGTTAGGTTTGAGTGTGGACTTTGATATTGCGCAAGTTGATATTGCAATATTTAGAAACGATATAGAAGATAAGATTGATTACGATGCAAACTTTGCATTGGCTAATATCGATGAAGCACGCTACGAAGGGGTTGAATTTAGCTTATCTCAGCAGTTTTTTGGTTTTGATAGCAACCTCAACTTTGCTTACTTAAGCGCTGAAGACGAAGAAACGGGCGCAGAGTTGCGTAATGTTGCTAAACGTACTTTTAACTGGGAACTTGCAAAACAGTTTGGTGCTTTTGATGCAAGCTTAGACATGCAATACCGTAGCGACCGACAAGGTGTTGTGACTCGCTTAGGCTCTTATACACTTTGGAACTTAGCGGGTAATTATCAAGTAAATGAACATATTGAAGTTTCGCTTCGTGTAGAAAACTTATTTGATAAAGAGTATAACGCTGTTGATTCAAACGCTGATTTTACAACGGGTGAAGTGTATTACTACAACACGCCAGAGCGTCGCTTTTTTGCAGGCGCAAGCTACCAGTTTTAACGGTATTTATTAATATTAAAAAGCCCGACTTATGTCGGGCTTTTTAATGTGTAGCTAAGTTTAACAACTAAAATTAGCTAGTCAGCTAAGAGCTCTTTAAATACGGTTTCAAACTTGTGTAACTTAGGTGCTATTAAAATACTACAGTAACCCTGCTGTGGATTTTCGTTATAGTAATCTTGGTGATAATGCTCTGCTGGGTAATACGTAGTGGCAGGGCTGACTTCTGTCACAATTGGCTCAGCGACATGGCATTGCAGTTGAGCTATCACTTCGTTGGTTTGCTTAAGTTGAGCTTCATCGTGATAGTAAACCACACTTCTATATTGTGTGCCTATATCGTTACCTTGGCGATTCAATTGTGTTGCATCATGCAGTGTGAAAAACATTGCTAAGAGTGTTTCAAAGCTAACTACAGTCGCGTCAAATTCAATTTTAACAACCTCAGCGTGACCGGTTGTGCCTGAGCATACAGAATCATATGTTGGGTTATTTGTTTCACCGCCGGTGTAGCCAGAGCTTACGGTTAGTACGCCATTTACACGTCTAAATGCAGCATCTATACACCAAAAACAGCCGCCACCAAATGTTGCTACTTGCGTTGTTGAGCTCATAAGTATTCCTAAAATGTATATGGGGTTTAAAGGCGAGCATAAATTGTATGCGCCGCAACAACAAGGTTACGGCGCAATTAAGAGGCTAGATCTCTTCGAAAGGTTTTTCAGCAGCTTGTTTGTCTAATTTTTGCTGTAAAAACTCAGGTGATTGAGTGTTACGTGCAAGTGCATAATATGCAGCAGGTACAACAAAAAGAGTTAGTAGGGTCGATACAATAACCCCAGTAAACACGACTACACCTATCACCATACGGCTTTCAGCGCCCGGACCTGAAGCAAGTACTAAAGGTACCGAACTCATAACCGTAGTCAGCGAGGTCATAATAATAGGGCGCAAACGCTGAGTTGCTGCTTGCAAAATAGCTTCACTAAATTCAACGCCTTTATCGCGCAGTTGGTTAGTAAATTCTACAATCAAAATACCGTTTTTAGCACTTAGCCCTATGAGCATGACAATACCTATTTGGCTGTAAATATTTAAAGTAAGTCCTGTAGCCCAAAGTCCGAACATAGCGCCCATTAAACCAAGTGGTACGGTAAGCATAATGACGAACGGATGCATAAAGCTTTCAAACTGCGCTGCCAGTACTAAAAAGGTAACGGTGAGTGCAAGTATAAATACGTAGGTCATCGCTGATGCGCCTTCGTAATAAAGCTGCGACTCGCCTTTGTAATCTACGGCGCCATCTATATCGTTTTCTTGCGCGGCTACTTCGTTTAAAAAGTTAAGCGCTTGCTCAAGCGTATAACCGTCGGATAAGTTGGCGCTTAATGTAATTGCGCGCATACGGTTATATCGGTTTAAGCGCGATGCGGTTGCTTCTTCTTTTAAGCTGATAAGGCTATCAAGTGGGACTAGTTCACCGCTTCGTGATTTAAGGTATATATTTGAAATGTCAGTAGGGTTAGTAAAGTCTTCTTTAGTCCCTTTTAAAATTACATCGTATTCTTCACCACGGTCAATAAAGGTTGTAACACGGCGCTGGCCAAGCATTGTTTCAAGTGTACGGCCTACATCAGATACAGAAACGCCTAAATCAGCGGCCTTGTTTTTATCTATGCTGACTAAAAATTGCGGAAAGGTTTCTTTATAATCATGATCGATTCTTACTAAACCTGGGTTTTGCTCGGCACGCTTAATTATACGGTCACGCCAATCGGCAAGCTGAGCGTAATCATTACCTTGCAATACAAACTCAATAGGGCGAGATGAACCACCACCGCCAATACCACGGCGCATAATGGCAAATGCACGAACATCGGTAACTTCTTGCATTTTACCGCTTATTTCGTCCATTACTTCCCATGTTGAGCGTTTGCGCTTATCCCAATCGGCCATGCCAACAATTGCAACACCGCCGCTGCCCCCCCAGCCAGGCACTCGAACAAGTACGCGACTTAGCTCACCCGCTTGCGAGAAAGGCATTAAGCGTTCTTCAATTTTAGCCATATTAGCGGCATTATTTTCATAACTTGCGCCCTCAGGACCGCTCATCATAATAAAGAACGTGCCACGGTCTTCTTTTGGCGTTAGTTCAGAAGGAACTTGTAAAAACAACGAGTAACTAACAAAGCCAGCTAATAATAGGCTCACCATTAAACCCCATTTACGGGTTATGTTAGTGGAGAGTGAATTACGGTAACTTACTTCAATTTTAGTAAACTGGCGGTCCATCCATTGGCTAAATTTATTTGGTTTGTCTGATACTTTAAGTACTTTAGAACACAAGGCTGGAGCGAGTGTCAGCGCTGTAACACTTGAGAAAAATACGGCAGCACTTACCGCCATAGCAAACTCAGTAAATAACGCTCCTATACGGCCATCCATAAACACCAATGGCACAAAAACAGATATTAGTACAAGCGTGGTTGCTACTATGGCAAAACCTACTTCGCGCGCGCCTCTAAATGCAGCTAGTAACGGCGGCTCACCCAGTTCAATACGACGGTGAATGTTTTCAAGCATTACAATGGCATCATCTACTACTAAACCAATGGCCAGTACTAAGGCAAGCAAAGTGAGTAAGTTGATTGAGTAGCCCATTGCTAATAAAAACATAAAGCTACCAACAAGTGCAACCGGTACGGTAACAGCTGGAATAAGCGTTGCTCGTATATTGCCTAAAAACAAAAATATAACGAGTACGACTAAACCCATAGAGATGGCAAGTGTGCTGTAAACTTCACTAATTGATTCTTTAATAAATACTGATGAATCGTAGCTGTCTTGAATTGTAGTGCCTTCAGGCAAGTTTCGTTTGATTTTTTCAAGCTCACTACGTGCGTTATCTACTACGGTAAGTGTGTTTGCTTTAGCTTGTTTTACAATACCCAGGCCAATCATATTACGCCCGTTACCACGAAATAAGCTTTCGTCATCGGCAGCTTCTAATTGTACGTCGGCAACTTCACCTAAACGCACTAAATAACCTTCATCACCACGTTTAATAACAAGGTTTTTAAAATCGCGCTGATCTTTATAACTACGTGCGGTACGCACGGTAAAGTCGCGATCTATTGATTCTATTTCGCCGGCGGGTAATTCAACGTTTTCTGTACGCAGTGTATTTTCAATATCGCTTGAGGTAATACCGCGTGCAGCCATTGCTTGGCGGTTTAGCCAAATTTTCATAGCGTATTGGCGCTCACCACCAATACGCACGTTAGATACACCATCTACAACGGCTAAACGGTCAACAATGAAACGCTGCGCGTAATCAGAGAGCTGTAACGAGTCCATTGTTTCGCTGTTTAATACAAACCAGGCGATTGGGCTTTCATCACTATTTGATTTAGACACTTCTGGTGGGCGTACCTGATCGGGCAAGCTATCAAGTGCACGTGCAACACGTTCACGTACATCGTTAGATGCTGCATCTATATCGCGGTTAATATCAAACTCAATGGTAATGTTTGAACGCCCATTACGGCTTGATGAATTAATACTTTTAATACCTTCAATACCCGAAATACGGTTTTCTATTATTTGCGTTATTTTGGTTTCTATAATTTCGGCAGAAGCACCAGTGTATTCAGTGCTGATATTTACAATCGGTGTTTCAATATCAGGGTATTCACGAAGCGGTAACATAGTAAATGCAACCAGACCAAAAGTGAGAAGTAGTAAATTAATTACAATGGCAAAAACGGGGCGTTTAACGCTAGTATCAGTAATTTTCACGTATTACCCCTTTACGCTTACTTTACTTCCAGAGCGAATTTTTATTAGCCCTTCAGTAACAATTTGCTGACCATCAGTTAAACCTTCGTCGATAGCAACCCAGCCATTATTTCTGCTTGCAACATGTACTTCAACTTTATTGGCTACTCCGTCTTGAATTTGAAAAACAAAGTGTTTGTCTTGTAAAGGGATAACCGCTTTTTCTGGCACCATTAAAGCTTGGTTGCTGCTTAGCTCAAGTGCTGTATTTAGTAACATACCAGGGCGAAGTAATCCTGATTTATTCGCAAAACTTGCTGTTACTTCAACACTGCGTGTTACCGAATCAATACGTGAGCTAATATGCGTTACCTTGCCGTTAAATGTCTGCCCTGGGTAGGCATCGTTTTGGGTAAGTACTTTCATGCCCATGTTTAATTGTGCTAAATATTTTTCAGGCACTTTAAAATCAACTTTAATAATACTAATATCATCAAGTGTGGTGATTATTGTAGCGTTGTTTACGTATGCACCGACTGATATTTCACGTTTACCTAGCAGGCCAGAAAAAGGGGCTGTAATAGTCATTTCATTTAACTTAGTTTTAGCGCTTTCTAGTTGCGCCTCTGTTGCATCAACGCGAGATAGCTGCTCTTCTAACAATGACTTTGCAGTTGATTGAGAGCGTGAGAGTTCGGTTAAGCGGTTGAGTTGACGTTTCTCTTCTTGTAAATTAATGCCAAGCTCTTTAACTGCAAGTTGTTCTTGCTTACTTTGTAGTTGCACTAATTTTTGTCCTTTACTGACTAAGTCGCCATCTTTAAAATATATATCTGTGACATAATCGTTTTGCGCACTTTTTATATAAATAGCTTGGTTTGCACGTGCACTACCGATTGCTTCTATCATTACCGCGTTTTCTTGTGATGTCACCGTATGCGCAGATACCTGAGTAGACATTTTAGATAAGTCGGCTTGTTCACCATGGCTTGACGGTAAATATAAGTAAACGCTAAATATCAAAAGTAACGTAATAATAAATGGAAAAAGTGCTTTACCTGATTGTCTTGAGTACATCGTTTTCATACCTGAAAATTAATTGTAAGTATTGTACGAAATAAGACCGGAGAAAGGCGGTTATGTGTCTCATAAATTTGTGCGTTAAGCGTAAAAGTTAATGATCCTGATGCAGTGTCCCTCTTTTGTTACATATAAAGTGGTAAATATATGAATTTTAAAACATCCTGTAAGGCTTGTATAACTGCCCGCAAAGTTATTTTATGGGCTATTATTATGTTGATATTTTATATGGTGTTCTATCAGCATGGATAAAAACGATAGAAATCATGTGAAATACAGGGCACAAGGCGCACGTAATGGCATCGAAATATTAATAGTGGGTGCCATTGGGTTGGTGCTTATTATGGGTTTTAATTTATTACGTCCAGATAAAATAAGTATTGTTGAAGTTTTTTTAGTGAGTGCTTGTATCGGTGCTATTTTTATTGGGTTTTTAAAAACCCAAGAACCCTTCTATAGTTTAATATTAAGTGAATCTAAACTTATATATCAGCATAAGTATGGAGCATGGCACCTTTTTCAAAGTAATTTTAGGTATAGTGGTATACCTAAGGTTGAGGACGGGGTTGAATACATTGAGTTAAATACTGTGGGTATCAAAGTAAATGATATTGATGAGTTTTTAGCAAGTTTATCACCTAGAATTGCAGGGAAACTGCTAATAGAACAACGACATTTATTTATGCAAGCTGTTCAAAAACATTGCAAAAATGGTCATTGCCCATCAGAATGGTTAATAGAAGATACACAGTATATCTCTCAAAGGGGAATAAGCTATAATGGGCTTATAGCTATGTTTGCAAATAGAACAAAGCACCTTCAGCTGTTAACAGGTTATGATTTATTGTTACCTGCCAGTGTATTAGATAGAGATATTTGGGCGTTTAGTGCTAACTTAAATAAGTGGAAGCAAAACCCCAGTCAGTTTATAGCGACGCAGAGTAAATAACGTAAATACTCTAGTGCGGTAGTAGGAATAGTAATGAGTCAAGACAGATCCTTTTTAAAAAGTGGGCGAAATACCATAATACATAAAGATAAAAAACACGATTTAGTGATTGTTAACTCTGAAATTCATCCGCGAATTAAAGTAACACAAAATGGCCTAGAGCCTTTTAAAGAAGAGTTGCCAAAAAATCGACGTGATGCAAAAGATCGTTATTTAGAAATAGTGTATGTTGGAAGCCCAGATGTGTTTGGTGAAGAAAAACAGCTATTGTTCATTCAAGCCTTAGATGGGCGTGAATACAAAGTAGATTACAGTAAAATCGGTACTAAGTTGTTTGTACGTATTCATCAAGATACTTATATGTAGCACTTTAATGGCATCTTTATTGCTTATGATTACACTATAGTAATTATTTGACATAAAAGGTGCTTTGTATGAAAGCGTTTGCTTTAATTCCTCTTATTGCTTTGCTTTGCGCATGTGGAGGCGGTGGTGGCAGCGATGATGCCGATGTAGAATCATCTGTTAATGCTGGAAACGACTTACAAATTATTGAAAAAACCGATTTTTCCATTACAGCACAGGGTTCTCCTGCTGATGGAACTTTTACTTGGCAACAAGTAAGCGGTCCAAGCTTAGATGGCTTTCCGTTAGAGGGAGCAGAACAAACGCTCACCGCACCAGATGTAAAAACTGACAGTGAAATAGTTTTAAGAGTGAGCTATCAAAGCTCCGGCACTAGCGCCGTTAGTGACGACATTTCCATCTCAGTTAGTTCTAATAACCAGCTTCCCCTTGTTACTGTTACACAAACATCGCCTGAAACACTTCCTTCTGTATACAAAGACACGGTCACTTTAAGCGGTCTTGAGTCAAGCGATCCGGATGAAAATGGCCAAATTGATAGCTATTTTTGGCAATTGCTATCGGGGCCTGAGTTAAATATTGCGAGCTTTAATGAGTCAACACTCAGCTTTTCTCATCCATTGCTTGAAAGTAACGTAAATTTATCTTGGCAGTTAACTGTTATAGATGATGAAGGCGGTGAGGCAAGCACTCAATATTCAATGACCCTCAACAAAACAAATGAATTAGTGGATGCAAATGCGGGTGCTGATCAAAATATTGAAGAGTTTGAGCAGGTAACACTTGATGCAACTAGCAGTGAAACCGTAACAGATACATACCAATGTAAATGGCAACAACTTACCGGTAATACCGAAACATTAAGTAATAGTAATCAATGCACAACGACATTTTTTGCCTCAGATGTAGACACCGAGACCACATTGAGCTTTGAAGTAACGGTAACTGACTCAAAAGGACGTACAGACACAGATTCTTTATTTGTAGATGTATCGCCAAAAGCTCTCGGGCTTATAAATGATAGTGGTGTGGGTGAGTGTTATAACAATACCCAGCGTATTAATTGTGAAAGCGATGACTTTCCCGCGCAAGATGCAGAACTTGGCCGCGACAGCTTTGCAAACCGTTTGGATAAAGTAGGTAAAGGTAATTTAGCGTTTGATTATACGAAGTTAAATGAATTTGCCGATGAAGTGTCTGACACCAGCAATAGTTTTAGTTGTATTCGCGATAACGTAACAGGTTTGGTTTGGGAGGTGAAAAGTGTGGCATCTGGCACGGTACCAAATACTTCGTTACGTGATGGTCAAAATCATTATTTTTGGGATGTAGGCAACACGACCTTTACAGATACAAGTTCAGCTAATAGTACGTGCCCTGATAATACAAGTTGTGGTGTACAAAGCTATATAAACGAAGTAAATGACTTAGATTTTTGTGGCGGTACGAACTGGCGATTACCTAGTTATACAGAGCTTTTAGGTTTAATTGATTACGGAAAACAAGGTCAAAGTGTATTAATTGACGAGGCATTTTTCCCTAATATGCCAAGTGAAAGTGCATTAAGCCATTTACGTTACTGGACTTCACAAACAGCAGCTGATGGTACAAGTTTATCGCAAGCGTATATTATTGATATGAGTGATGGTAACGATCTTGCTTATCCAAAAGAAAATACTGCTTATGTACGTTTAGTTAGAAGTCGTTAGGAGAAAATAATGAAATTAAAATTACTCTATGCAATAGCAACTATAAGTTTGAGCTTTAATATTGCAGCGGCGCAAACGTGCTACGACGGTGCAGATACCACAACACCGACAGATAGATTTACAATAAATGCAGATGGCACAGTGTCTGATAGCGAAACTGGCCTTATGTGGCAACGCTGTAGTTATGGGCAGACTTACAATACAGAGACACAACTTTGTGAAGGCTCAACACCTTCTCTCACTTGGCAAGAGGCACTACGTGGAGCTAAAAATGATACAACCGCAGATTACGATGATTGGCAAATGCCTAACATTAAAGAATTGGCGAGTATTTTAGAGCACAGTTGCACAGAGCCGAGTATTAATGAAACTGTATTTTTTGGCACTAAGCTTCAAAATTATTGGTCAAATACATCGGGTGTGAGCACAATGAGCTCTGCATGGGTCTATCAGTTTGATAGTGGCCTAAATAGTTTGCATGCTAAAACAAGTAATGTGTATTTACGATTAGTGCGCTATGAAAAATAAAAAAGTGTAAATTTAAAGATATAAAGCGCAACTTTAAAACAGCTGCGCTTTTTTGTTTTTCATAAATTTACGTTATTTCAATAATAAAGCACTCACAGTGTTGTCACTTAGGGGCTTTTTTTGCCATTATAGGCCGTGATTTAATTATGAAGGAACATCACGGTGTATTTAAGCTATTTTGGCCTGAACGAAAAACCTTTTTCTATCTCGCCTAACCCCCATTACTTGTTTTTAAGTGAACGGCACAAAGAAGCCTTAGCGCACCTTACCTATGGATTGGGTGAAGATGGTGGCTTTGTATTATTAACGGGCGAAGTGGGCACCGGAAAAACCACGATCACTCGCAGTATGCTTGAGCAATTGCCTGAAAATACCCAAGTCGCAATGATCCATAATCCAGCACTTTCGGAGCTAGAGTTATTAGCCAGTATTTGTGATGAGCTTAATATTAGTTACGATACTAATAATTCGACGCTTAAAAGCCTTACCGATATTATAAAAAAGCATTTAGAGACTAATAATAAATCGGGTGGTCACACCATACTTATCATTGATGAGGCACAGTTACTTGCTCCTAATGTGCTTGAGCAATTGCGCTTGCTGACAAATATAGAAACCGATCATAAAAAGCTATTACAAATAGTGCTTGTGGGCCAACCTGAACTCCAAGAGCTTTTAAAGCGCAATGAATTAAGACAACTTGCTCAGCGAATAACAGCTCGTTACCATTTATTGCCGCTTACGCAAGGCCAAACCGTGGCTTATATAAAGCATCGTTTGCACGTTGCAGGGTGCGATAAAGGGATTTTTTCGATGGATGCGATGCAAGCAGTTCATCAATTAACGGGTGGTGTGCCGCGCCTAATGAACTTGGTGTGTGAACGTGCTTTAGTGGGCACATTTGCAAAGCAGCAGTTGATAGTTGATGGCGATATAATAAAAAAATCAGCACATGAGTCATTACCAATGGATTTTGTAGCGCCAGTTAATGAAGCGAACAAGGGAACATCATTTGTATCATACAGCTTTGCTTTCGCTACTTTATTTGCCGTAGGTATTGGGCTTTCATTTATTTTATAGTTAGGTAAGTTATGTCTTATTTATTAGATGCGCTAAAGCAGTCGCAGCAATCAGATATGAGTGCTGAGCAGTACGACTTGCAATCAGAGCAGTTAAAACAACAACAAGCACTCAAGCGTTATAAACGATTAGCATTAGTTTTTGGTACAAGCTTAGGTGCTTTTATTGCTGTCGCTGGTGGCTTTACCGCCGGAAAGTGGTTTCAAAGTTCTACCTTATTAAACGCAGCGGGACCCGCTGTAATTAAGGTGGTGGAAAGCAAAAAATCATCGCCTAAAGAAGATGCTAAAAAAATAGATACTGAAGCTGAAAAACAGCAAGTAGCTAAGTTAGAGCCTGCAAAAGTAGCTCCAACAAATACTGCAACAATTGAAGGTCAACTTGTGCATGTGCAAACCCCCAATGGTGTACAGCAAATGTTATTAACCCCAAATGGCCAGTATATTCCTATGCCGTCGAGCCAGGTCACGAGCGCAGCAGGTTATAATCAGCAAAATATGCAACAAGTAATGCCGGTTCAAAATTATAATCAGCCAGCGTTTAACCCACAAAATAATTACAATCCAAATAATGCACAAAATACTTCGGTATTCGGGCAAAATCAAAATACCGCATCGGCTCAACTAGATATGAGTAAATATAAAGTACTGGGTAAGCCAATTAATGGTAGTAATCAATCTCAACAAGTGAGCGATCCTGAACTTGATGCCGTGCCTACAACACTTAAAAATGCATTTGCGCAAGCGATACAAGATGTCGAAAAAAATCAAGATTATGAAGTTACTCAAGCATCAAAAACGTCATCACGTGTTGAGCCTGTGGAGCTACTGCCTGATGGTTTGCAATCAATGTTGCCTAGTATTAAATACCAAGCGCATATTTATTCATCCAGTGCTGATAAACGTTGGATAAAGTTAAATGGACGAGAGCTACATGAAGGAGAGAGTATTGGTGCGCTAACGGTTAGAGAAATAACACCAGAGCAGAGCGTCCTTGATTTTGATGGTTACGAGTTTAGTTTAAAAGCATTGCAAGATTGGCCGCAATAAGCGACCACTCTATGGCAGTATTGAATTTTTATAAAAACGTTCTAAATCAATATTATATTCTTTTGGTTTAACAGTAGATTCAAGGGTATCTAAAGTCTTTTTATTGGCTAAATCTATATCTTGTACTTCCGTATAACGGCTGTGTTTAGCGCTGTAAAATGTTTTTACTATCGGTTTTAGTGGCGATGCAGGGTTGCTTTCAGTCACTAGTCCGACTTTTTGGCTTGATAACCTTACTAAAGTCCCAACCGGGTGAATACCAATGCATTGAATGAATTTAGTAAGCAGCACAGGGTCAAAACTATCGGGGCAGCCTTCTTTTAATATTTTAAATGCTTTAATAGGTTCCATGCCAGCTTTATAAACGCGTTCAGCGGTTAATGCATCATAAACATCAACAATTGAGGCCATGCGCACATATTGGCTTATTTCATTGCCTTTTTTACCAAACGGATAACCTTTGCCATCCAAACGCTCATGATGCATACCAGCAATATCAACAGCGATTCCTTTTAAGCCAGACCCTTCTAAAATTTCTTTACTAAAAAGGGAATGTTTTTTCATTATTTCGAATTCAGCGTCGCTAAAACGACCCGGTTTATTGATAATTTCGTCAGGTATTTTTATTTTACCAATATCATGTAACAAAGCACCTGTTGTTAATTGTTCGATAATCTCTTTATCTATTTCTAAGTGCTTAGCAAAAATACTCATTAAAATAGAAACATTAATAGAGTGCTCAAGTAAATAAGCATCTTTTTGACGCATTTGTGTAAGGCACGCTAACGCATCTTGATTTCTAAACACTGAATCCATAAAGCCACTTGCAAGCTCTCTAAAAGGGGCTATATCTATTTTTCGGCCAGCTTTTATTTCTTTAAATGCTTTGAGTTGAAGTGTTTTAGCTTCGTCATAAAGCTTTTTAGCTTTGCCCATTTCTTGTTCTGCACTGTGTGCTTTTTGCCAAGGGTCTCGTTTGATTTTTACTGCAGAAGTGCTTTCTAGCTCTTTTTCAGGAACTGTATTGACAAGGGTTTTATCAGGATCTATTTCTACTTCTAAGATCCCTGCTTTTTTTAGCTTATCAATATCCGCTTGAGTTTTAACCCAGCCTTGGCTTTTAACTTTAATGCGACCTGTTTGCTTAGTAACATGTTGTACAAACATACCTGGAAGTAATTGTGAAATAAGAATGGTTTTCAATTTATTAACTTATATAGTTTGATTAACTGTAAAGTAACAAACTTTACGCTATTTACATAGTAAAAAGGCACCATTAGGTGCCTCTCGTGTCTATTAAGAAATTAGTTTTCTAATTACTCATCATCTTCAACAAGCGTCATTAGTGATGTGTTACCACCTGATGCTGTTGTATCAATACTGATTGTTTTTTCAGTAATAAGACGTTTGATTAACGTATCGTAATACTCAGAGCTAATTACTGGTAAAATAGCACCTTTACGCTGTGCTAGCTGCTGGCTAAAGTAGCCTAAGCGAGACGAGCGAGCAGCAACTACTGCACCTGCTAAATGAGGGTGAGCCAAGATAGCTTGTAACTGATTAGGTTTAGCAACTTGGAAAACACCTTCAGCAACACCTGTAGAGATAAATTTATCTTTAAAGGCAACAGCTTCATCATAAAACAGCTCAGACGCTACAGTAATTACCGTATTACCTGCGGCAATAGCGGTAATGATAGACAATGCCCAGAAGTTAAATGATGTGCTCTTATCTGCATAACACACGACACAACCACGCGCTTCTAGATGAAGTGTATTAGACTCACCCGTTGGCCCAGGCAGGGTAGTAAATTTACGCATGTGCTTTTCAAGGCGGTTAAGCTGTGCACGAGCTTCTGATAGTGTTAATGCCAAATCGTCTGCTAAATCGTCGATAATTTCTACCGTCGCGATTTTAGCAAGCAACTGACGTACAGCCGAAACACGGTCATTTAGCGGTGTTGCACGCCAAATCTTTTCATCGCGCATTGAGTTAGCCATTAGCTTTTTAACTTGTTCATTTGCACCACTGTAGTGGTGTAAATCAAGTTCGTCTGGCGTCAGGTTTGTCATTTGCACGTTATCTGGTGATGCCTTTTCTTTTACTAAACGTTGTAGGTAGTTAGGGCCACCGGCTTTAGGGCCAGTACCTGATAAACCACGGCCACCAAATGGTTGCACACCAACAATAGCACCAATCATGTTGCGGTTAA
The DNA here is from genome assembly GCF_000241185.1 of Pseudoalteromonas sp. BSi20495. Classification (NCBI taxonomy): domain Bacteria; kingdom Pseudomonadati; phylum Pseudomonadota; class Gammaproteobacteria; order Alteromonadales; family Pseudoalteromonadaceae; genus Pseudoalteromonas; species Pseudoalteromonas sp. BSi20495. The sequence continues at coordinate 45,493 of NZ_BADY01000041.1, read as the reverse complement.
TGTAAACATTACCCGCACGTGACATTTTAGCAAGGTATTCACAGCGCTCTTCAATACGTGAATGTACACCCATTGTTAAGCCATAACCTGTGTTGTTAATTTGATCCATCACATCATCAAGTTCGCTCGATTTAAAACGCACAATATGAACACATGGGCCAAATACTTCACGTTTAAGTACTGATAAGTCCTTAATTTCATATAAACGAGGCGCAAAAAAGAATGCACCATTTAATGTATTATCAGGAATTTTGCACTCGTAATGCAGTGTTGCATTACCTTTTAAGTACTCAACATGGTCGTTTAAGTTTTTAAGTGCTTTTTCATCAATTACAGGGCCTACATCAGTTGATAGTAACGATGGATCGCCAATGTGTAACTCAGCTAGAGCCCCTTTAAGCATATCGATGATGCCATCAGCTACGTCTTCTTGAATAAATAGAACACGAAGAGCCGAACAACGTTGCCCAGCACTTTGAAAACCAGAACTGATCACATCGTCAACTACTTGCTCAGGAAGCGCCGTTGAGTCAACAATCATACAGTTTTGGCCGCCAGTTTCTGCAATTAACGGTACTTGAATATCGTTACGTGCTGCAAGTGTTTGAGAAATTAATGTGCCTGTTTCTGTAGAGCCGGTAAACATAATTGCTTGAATGCGTTCATCAGGAACAATTGTTTTGCCTACTTCAGAACCACGAGCAATAACCGGTTGAACAACATGTTCAGGTAAGCCAACAGACAGCATTAGTTCAATTGCACGAAGGGCAATTAAGCTTGTTTGCTCAGCAGGTTTTGCTATTACTGTGTTACCTGTAACAATGGCAGCAGCAACTTGGCCTAAGAATATTGCAAGCGGGAAGTTCCACGGGCTGATACATAAAATAACGCCACGGGCTTCAAAGCGTTCATCTTGCGATAGCTCCTCAGCGCGCGCCGCGTAGTAACGGCAAAAATCAACCGCTTCACGTACTTCATCAATACCGTCTTGTGCTACTTTACCCGCTTCTTTAATACAGATAGCAACAAGTTCGTCGTGATGACGCTCTAAAATATCAGCAACGCGACGCAGTAAGTTAGCACGTTCTTTTACTGATGTTTGCGACCATGATTCAAAAGCTGCTTCAGCGTTAGCCAGTAATACTTTCATCTCTTCGCCAGTTTGTAATTTAACGTGGCCGATGATTTCTTTATGATTCGCTGGGTTTTTAACGGCCAATGAGCCTTCAGGTACTTGGCTTTGCTCAATTAAATGCTCATTAAACCAGCTTTCAAGATTCTCTTTGAAAGGGGTAATAACGTTAATGTCGGTTAAATCCATGCCTTTAGAGTTAGCACGTTCTTCACCGTATAAATTAATTGGCATTTTAATTTGCGTATTGTACTTGTTACGTAAGCCTTGTAGTGTTTCTACAGGATCTGGTAATAGCGATTCAACAGGTTTAGATGTATCTACAATGGCATTTACAAATGATGAGTTAGCGCCATTTTCTAATAAACGACGAACAAGGTAAGCAAGTAAATCTTCGTGTTGACCAACAGGTGCGTATACGCGGCACTGAATTTTTTCTTCGTTAACGATTTGGTCGAATAGTGACTCACCCATACCGTGCAAACGTTGAAATTCAAAACCTGTATTGTCGCCTTTGGCTACTTCTAAAATAGTCGCAGCAGTGTAAGCGTTATGTGTAGCAAATTGCGGATAAAGCACATCGCGCGCTTCAAGCATTTTAATTGCACATGCTTTGTAGGAAACATCGGTTGTGGCTTTACGTGTAAATACGGGGTAGTGATCCAAACCATCTTGTTGTGTGCTTTTAATCTCTGTATCCCAATAAGCACCCTTAACTAAACGGACCATCATTTTACGACCAACGCGGGTCGCAAGCTCGGTTAGCCATTCAATTACAAAAATAGCACGTTTCTGGTACGCTTGAACCGCTAAGCCAAATCCTTGCCAATCACCAAGATCTTCATCGCTAAATACCGCTTCAATTACATCTAATGAAATATCTAAACGGTCAGCTTCTTCGGCATCAACGGTAAAGCCGATATCGTATTTTTTAGCGGCAAGAGCAAGTTCTTTTAACTTAGGGACTATTTCTTCCATCACACGGTCTTTATGAGTGAACTCATAGCGTGGATGAATAGCCGAAAGTTTAACTGAAATACCAGGGCTCTTAATTGGACCACGACCATTGGCCGCTTTACCAATTGAGTGTATAGCATTCATGTAGCTGTCAAAGTAACGCTTTGCATCTTTCATTGTGCGCGCGCCTTCGCCTAGCATATCGTAAGAATATACATAGCCTTTTTGCTCTGTATCGGCAGCACGTTCAATTGCTTCGTCAATGGTACGGCCCATAACGAATTGCTTGCCCATAATTTTCATAGCAAAATTTACGGATTTACGAATAACTGGCTCACCTAAACGACCAATGGTCTTTTTAAGCATGCCGAACTGTTGTTCTTTCGTTTTATCTGTGTAGTTAACCATTTTACCGGTAACTAATAATCCCCAAGAGGACGCGTTTACAAATAAAGAATCGCTGCTTCCTAAATGAGAGCTCCAATCACCTTTGGCCAATTTGTCGCGAATAAGTACATCTTGAGTTGCTTTGTCTGGTACGCGAAGCAGAGCTTCGGCCAAACACATTAATACAACACCTTCTTCACTAGAGAGTGAGAATTCATTTAAAAGTGCGTCAACACCGCCTTGTCCATCTTGCTCTTTACGAATGTTTAAAACAATCTGGCGGGCTCTTTCCCATGCACGGCTTCGTGCTTTTACACCCACTTCTGCAAGCGGTAAAATATGATCGATAACCGCATTTTCGTCTATGCGGTAAAAGTCACGAATTTTCTGTCTAATAGGACAGTTAGTAGTTAAATCGCCGTTGAATAACATAAGCAACCCTCAGGAGTGTTTAGGATTTAAAGTAAAATTAATTACCAATAAATTATCAGTGATATTGTGAGTGCATTCTAATTAAAATTCCGCAGAATATGCTGGTTAAATTTCGCGATTTACGATAATTTACAGGGCATAAATTTAACTTATCCGCATAAAATTCTGTTATGACAATTCCAAATAGATTACGCATGCTAGATCGTATCGATTTAGCCATACTAGACGTTCTACAAAAGAACGGCAGAATTTCTAATGTTAACCTGGCAAAACAGGTTAACTTGAGCCCTAGCCCATGCCTTGATCGTGTTAAACGTTTAGAGCAAGAGGGCTACATAGAAGGCTATTATGCAAAACTTAGTGAAGCTAAGCTAAATCAAAGCTTAGTTGCTCATGTGCAAGTTTCGCTTGTTACCTCAAATACAGCCGTATTTAAAGTGTTTAGAGAGCATATTTTAAAAATTAAGCAAGTGGTTGAATGCGACATGGTTGCTGGTGGCTATGATTATTTATTAAAAATACGCGTGTCTAACATGGAAGAGTATAGACAAGTATTGGGGGATTTAGTTGATATACCGGGAGTCGGTACGCACCACACTTATATGGTGATTGAAAAAATTAAACAAGACGATGGTTTACTAATTGATATTTAGTTTGTTCTAAAATGTGTGAGCTTGCGGCTAAGTAAGCTCACACTTAAAACTAAATTAACTTTCTAAACCGTTTTTATTAATTGTAATAACGCGTTGAGGAAATGGAATTTCAATCTTAGCGTTGTTAATTGCTTTATAAACACCGCCGTTAATAGCCAGTTTGGTTTCGATAATTTTAGTAGTAGGCACCCAATATCTGTAGCTGATTGTAACACCGCTATCGGCAAAACGTTCAATACCGACCTGCGATAATGGGTTTTGCGCGACCAGTTTGTGCGCTTTAAGTACCTCTTCAATAAGACTAATGGCGCTATCAGAACATGCACTATAAGCTATGTCTATTTCACCTTTGACCAATGAGTAACTAAACGAGTTGTGAAGTATTTCGCCCACAATATGTTTATTTGGAATAGTAATTTCTACTTTTTCTTCATTGATTAAAATTGTGTAGCCAAGCTCAATTGTTTTAACTTGGCCGCTTACATTTTTAACTTCAATAGTATCACCAACAACAAAAGGTCGAGTGGCTATAATGGCAAGGCCTGCACCATAGTTAGAGAGCATTCCTTGTAGTGCTAAACCTGCACCTAAAGACGCAGCACCTATAGCTGCTACAAATGGCGTAACGCTGATACCTATTTTGCCAAGTGCAATAATTATAACCATTACAATTAGCAGTACTTTTACCACGCTACTGACAAAGTTAGTGAGCGTAATGTCAACATTATGGCGGGTCATTAACGCAGCTACAAATTTGGCAAGCTTTTGCGCTATCCACAAACCAATGAGGACGATAAAAATAGCACCGACAATTTGCATACTGTAGGTAACCATATACTCAGTAAGCATGGTGTAATATTTTTCAAACTGTTCGATTTCAGAACTGATCATAAAGCGCTCTATGTTAGGGCTATGTTGTATTTTTCCAACTATAGCAAAATGTTGACTAAAAATGGATATAACAGCGGTACTATAATCGCTGTTAGTAAAGCGCTTAGCGCCATTGCAACCGATGAGTAAGCGCCAACTTTTGGATGCTCGGCAATAGCAGCGGCAGTCCCAATTGCATGACAAGCTGTGCCCATGGCAACGCCTTGAGATTCGTGATTAAAAATATTAACGAGTTTAAAAAGCATAAAACCAAATAAAGCCCCAAGTAAACCAATAAAAATAACTAAAGCTGCAGCAAGTGAGCTGATTCCACCCAATGAATCAGTGACGATTAAAGATATAGGTGTAGTGACACTGAGTACGGCAACCGATGCACTTAACTGTGCAGGTACATTAAATAATATGCTTAGCAAAAATGCCACAACGGTTGCGTTAACAATTCCTAGGCTACATGTTGCGACTATGAGTAATAGGTTTTTTCGTACATGCGTAAACTGCTGATACAAAGGAAGCGCTAAAGCGACAATTGCGGGCTCTAATAACCAGCTTAGTAGTTTGCTGTTCGAGGCAAATTGCGTATAAGGCAAATTTAGATTAACGAGTAATAAAGCGATAATACTAATACTTAAAAATACGGGGTTGGTGAGCGATTTTAATACGCTGTTTTTTATACTTTGGTTTACGGCCCTTAGTGCTAAAAACAATACAATAATAAAAGGGATACTTAGCCACCATAAAGTAGGCGGTAGCTCTGAAATAGCGGAAAAAGTAAAATCAGTCATTATTTTCTTTTCCCTTAAAGTACGCAATTACACTGCTAACAAGCAATAAGGTAGTTATAGGAACTAGCAACACAACTGATGCTAAAAATGCCCAGTGCGATTTTATAAGGCCGAGATGTTCAATAAATCCCACACCCGCAGGAATGAAAAATATAGGCATAATATTTAAAATAGGGGAGGCGCATGGTTTTACATGTTGCTCTTTTACAATACCCGATAAGAGTAAAACTAATAAAATAACCATAGCGAGTAACGGTGCAGGAAAGCTTCCACCAATAAAGTGCATAATGAGTTTAGCGCAGGCTAAACATAGTAAAATAATAGCGCTACTGAGCAGATATTTCATCAAAGTGGCTCACAGAAAAGATAAGAGCTTAACTTTAACAAATCAAACTCTTTTATGCATTGTCTACCAGTGCTTTGCATTTGCGTAGGTTATGTCCGCTTTTCCTTTTGCTTTAGCAATTGCTTTTTTAGTGTTTGGGTTTAGCAATAAGCGAATTTGGCTGAAGGTTTCTTTAGCGAGTATTTTTCGTTGGTTTGGTTTATAGCTAAGTTGTGTAACACGTTTAATAGCAGCAAGCGTATCGGGTGAGCGCTCGAGTAATGTATTGAGCATGTTTTGCGTGGTTTGTTGAGTATCATCGGTAAGCTGAGTAACCAAACCTAGCTCATTTGCTTGTTGTGCTGTGATTGGGTTTGCGTGGCTTGCAAGCCAAAGTGCTTGGTCACGCTTAACTAAACCGCTCATCATTACATTTGCGCCCATATCGGGGCACAGCCCCCAGCGTGCTTCCATAATGGCAAGCTTGGCATCAACATGAACAATCCTGTAATCGGCACCTAGTGCTATTTGTAAGCCCCCTCCTAAACAGTTGCCATCAATTTGTGCAATAACAGGAACGCTTAGTGACTGCCAGCCTAATACTACTTTTTGCGCTAAGTTTTGATTGCCAGGTAACCATTTGAGCAATAATTTTATAATATTCAATGGTGCCGCCATGACAGCTGATATATCAAGGCCTGCACAAAAATGCTCGCCATCGCCTTTTATTACTACAGCACGAATACTGCGATCTCTTTTTATGCTTTTAATGGCTTTGTTTAGCTCGACAAACATTTGAAAGCTTAATGCATTTTGTTTTTTTGCTCTGCTAAGCGTGACGGTAGCAATGCCATGTTGTTTTTCTAGTTTTATCATTACACACTCCTCTGACCTGTTACTTGAGCTTATGTTGTTAAGTTAACTAAGTAAAGAGAGAAAGTTTTTACACAAAAAATGAATTAATTGAGTAATTCAAAGTCTTATATTGTTGATCTTGCTAATAACAATATAAATATTTTGAAATGAGTGCAGTGATGATAAAAAAGTAAGGTATTTAAGCGTTTTTTTATCTATATAGATGCTAGTTTTGTTATTATGATGTCACTTAAAAGCTTAGAGGTTAATCACTCATGTCTGGCCCACGTTTACACACGATAGAAGAAGCAACTCATCAAGCCTATGATATTTTTTTAGAGCTAGCGCCAAATAACTTGAGCGATAAAGATGTTGAAGACTTTAATCAATACCGAGAAGATCTTGGCTTTATTGAAGAAGATGAGCCAGATGACCAATGGCAAGATTTTGTGGCACTTGAAATTGAACCAGAGCACTTTATTCAAGTGTTAGTCGGTTTAGAATTTGAAAATGAAGATGCCTTATTTGCAAAAATTTTAATTAGTCGTGATAAAGACGCGCCGTTTTGTCATATTTTATGGAAAGAAAGTGAATAAGCCCATTTTGCTTGTTTGTTTATAATTGTGTGCAAGAGAGCGTATTTGTGCGTAAGTATTTATTTTTAATTCTCTTATTGATTAGTAGCCCAAGCTGGGCTGTTGATCCTTTTGAAGATTTTCATGAATATGGACAGCTTTCGGATGAAGAGATCCATGAGTTACACAAAGGTGAAATGCTTTATGGGGATACTGAGTTTGGCTTTATTCTTAGCAAAGGCAACGCTAATTCGACCAGTTTTAAGCTCAAAGGTAATTTATATCAAGACTTTGAGAAGTGGCGTAATCAATTCAAAATAGACTCCCTTTATAAGCGCGATGAAAACGATGAAACAGGCGACAGCGATGTAACAGCTAATCGTGTGTTTGTCTCTGCACAGGGTAATTATAAAGTGGGTGTGAAAAACTCATCCTTTTTTATTTACGGCGATTACGAAGAAGATGAATTTAGCGGCTTAGATTTTAAAAGCACAATTGCAACCGGTTACGGTACTCGTGTATATCAAGGTGTTAAAAACAAAGTTGATATTGATGTAGGACCCGGTTTATATCGCTCCGTTGCTGATGAAGAGTCAGATGTAAGTGAGGATGATATAAATAAAACGGGTTATTTAGTCAGAGTTGCAATGCAATGGGAGCGTTTGGTTTCTAAGCGAACTCGTTTTAATCAAGATGTCAGTGTAGAGCAATCGCTTTCGGGTCTTAATTCTCGCTTTAAATCAGAAACAGCATTAATAAGCCAAGTCATTGGTGCTGTATCACTTAAGTTTGCGTATATGTACCGTTATAATTCAAAACCCGAGGATGATAAACTTAAGTTTGATTCAGAGCTTAGTGCAACCTTGGTTTATAACTTTTAAGTATTTATTTAATTTTAGAGAGTGTTATGTATCAGCATAAGCAGTATGCGGTGTTCATTTTTTTTGTATTAGCATGGATAGGCGGATTTGTTGCACTAGCGTGGAACTTATTAGGTGCAGATGGACCTTTAATGATATTTACTGGTATTTTAGTGCTGGTGAGCTTTTTGTTTCATGGCTTAACAGTAAAAGTTGATGATAATAAAATAAGTTGGGCGTTTGGGCCTGGTGTTGCTGGGCAAAGTATTTTGCTTAGCGAGATTACTGAAGTAAAAGCAGTACAAAATTCATATCGCCATGGTATAGGTATCCGTATTACTCACGATGGTTGGGTGTATACAGTATCTGGTTTTAGTGCAATACAGCTAACGCTTAAGGATGGCACTATGTATCGTGTAGGTACAAACGATCAAAAAGGTTTACTAGCCGCATTGAAAGAAAAGAAAGTATCAATAGCACTTCCTAGTAAGACAAAAAGCGAAACTGAAGTGGTTAAGCGCAACAATATGATATAAAAAAAGCGCCTTAGGCGCTTTTTTATCTGCTGTATACAATATTAGTGGTCGTGGCCACACCCACCTTCGCCATGTACGTGGCCGTGAGTTAATTCGTCTTGTGTTGCATCACGCACTTCTAGAATTTCTACATCAAAGTTAAGTGTTATACCTGAAAGCGGGTTATTACCATCTACAATCACTTCTTCATCTTGAATATCGATGATCATTACTGATTGGTCGCCATCATCTGTTGATGCACGAAATTGCATGCCAACTTCAATTTCCATACCTTCAAACATTGATTTAGGTACCGCTTGCATTAGGTTGTCGTGGCGCTCGCCGTAACCTTCTTCAGGTTCAACCTTTACGCTAAGCGTGTCGCCTGGTTGCTTGCCCAGCAAAGCATTTTCTAGGCCTGAAATTAAATAGCCTGTGCCAATGATAAAGTGTAGTGGCTCACCACCGAACGAGTTATCAATGCTATTGCCATCATTATCCATTACCGAATAATGCATTTTTACCACTTTGTTTGCCGCAACGATCATAGTCATTCCTATTTATTCATCTTCAAGAGAGTAGGGTAGAGGCAGAATGCTTAGCTCTACCTGAGGTGTGTGTTTTGCACGAAGTACCTGAGTTACATCAGTATCGTTTGGCAACACAACGAGGCCTGTTAGTTTATTTGTTTGCTCATCAAAACTTTGCGTTATAAGTTTACCCGCACGGCGCCAGTTTTCGCCTAACTGGGTTTCCAGATCAAGCCCTGAAAGTAGCCCTTCGCTTTGTCCTGAAACGATATACATTGCGCGTTTATTCTTACCAAGGTATTTCATACGGGCCACAGTTTCTTGACCTGTATAACATCCTTTTTTAAAGCTAATGCCACCAATAGCTTGTAGGTTAACCATCTGCGGAACATATTCCCCAATAGCTTCACTACTTAATTGTGGTTCGCCGGCTAAAATTGCTGCTTGTTTCCAGGGCGCATCGTTATCAAGAGTCGATATATTATCAGGAATACTAAATTGGCTATCAACCATCAATAACACGCGATTATCTGCTAACTTTAATGCTTTACCATAACTAAAGTCGCACGCAGTAGCATCGTCTTCAAATGTTATACTAAGCTGAGCAAGTACGTCTGTTAAGTCATCGCCGATTAAGCCAATTAAACGCTCAGAGGAGACATTTATATCGACCTTTGCAAATACAGCGTATTTTTTAAGTTCAACTAACGACTTTTCTACTTCGGCTGCGCTGCCTGTAAGGTAATAGTTATCTTGATGAGAAAATAATTTAAATACACCCCAAAGCTTTCCTTTGGCACTGCAATGGCCAGTCCATAAATAGTTACTGCTGGTTAATTTATTGAGATCTTGAGTAATTTGCCCGTGCAAATAAGATAATTTATCAGCACCGCTAAGGCTAATAAGTTGATGAGATAACGGACATGCATAAACGCTCGACATAAAAACCTTCTTTGCAATATAAATGAAGTGACATAATAACGTAGTTGTTACGTATGGTACAGACAAGCGCTAATTGGCGTGGATTATTATTTTAATCGGCGATTAATAGCTGATAAGTTGACACGCATTTGTTAAACTCGAGTCAATTAAGTATGAGGTTTAAAATGGTTGAAATTCATAGTAAAGCACGTATTCGTTGGGCTTGCCGTCGTGGCATGTTAGAGCTAGATGTTTTGTTTATGCCGTTTGTAGAAGAAGCATACGACTCTTTGAGCACAGAGCAGCAAGCTATCTTTCAGCGTTTGCTAACAGAAGAAGACCCTGATTTATTTGCATGGTTTATGGGGCATCAAGAGTGTAAAGATGAGCAGTTAAATACAATGGTTTCACTTATTTTAGATAGAGTTCGTGTATAGATTTACAGTTACAGATAATAAAGCAGACCATAAACCAGTTGTGGTCTTTTTTTGTATGCTGGCTTTGATATTATGCTTATTTTTAAGTTCTGTGCTGGCAATGCTTTTTTGTGTTGTAGTAAATACAGTGGCTGGATTATTTGTTTGGCGAAAAGTTTTAGCTGCTCACCCGATACGGGGAGTTGTTATTTTAGAGCCAAACTTATTTAGATTTGAAAGTCAGTCGCTAAAAATTCAAGGTGAAATAAGTACTCAAAGTCGCATACTTGGTAGCAGTGTATGGCTTTATATTAAAGGCTTTAGTAAAAACCATTGGCTAATTATTTCAGCCAATGGAGTTAACGAACAAAGCTATGCTCGATTAAAACGTGCAACACTTAGCGCTATTAGTGGCGCTGCGGGGTCAAAATAGTTGGTGTTGGATTTTCGTTTTGCTCAGGGTAATCAATAGTGTAATGAAGGCCACGGCTTTCTTTGCGTTCCATTGCACTTCTAATGATTAATTCAGCTACTTGCACTAAATTACGTAGCTCCAACAAATTATTACTGACTCTAAAATTAGCATAGTAGTCATGTATTTCTTGCTGTAATAGTTCAACTCGATGCAGTGCACGTTCTAAACGCTTAGTTGATCGAACAATACCAACGTAATCCCACATGAATAATCGTAGTTCATGCCAGTTATGGGTAATTACAATCTCTTCATCGGAGTTACTAACTCGGCTTTCATCCCAATATGGAAGTGCTATAGGCTCTGGCGCATGCTCTATTTTACTTAAAATATCTTTTGCAGCAGCATGGGCAAACACAATACATTCAAGTAATGAATTACTTGCCATGCGATTTGCACCGTGAAGGCCTGTATAAGCTACTTCACCCACAGCGTATAAATTATCTAAATCGGTTTTTCCATTAAAATCAGTCATTACACCGCCGCAAGTATAGTGGGCTGCGGGGACAACTGGGATTGCTTCTTTGGTTATATCAAGCCCTACACTTAAGCATTTCGCATAAATAGTAGGAAAGTGCTCAATAATAAAATCTTTATCTTTGTGACTAATATCAAGGTAAACACAGTTTGCGCCGAGGCGTTTCATTTCAAAATCGATTGCGCGTGCAACAATGTCGCGTGGAGCAAGTTCTTCACGCTCATCAAAGTCTTTCATAAAGCGAGTGCCGTCAGGGCGTTTTAAATAAGCGCCTTCACCACGCATAGCTTCCGTAATTAAGAAGTTTTGTAATTCAGGGTGATATAAACTTGTTGGATGGAACTGATTAAATTCCATATTGGCCACTTTACAGCCCGCCCGCCACGCCATTGCAATACCATCGCCACTTGATACGTCAGGATTTGAGGTGTACAAATACACTTTACTTGCCCCGCCGGTCGCCAGAGCAACAAATTTTGCCGAAATGGTTTCTACCTTTTTAGCTTTTTTGTTCCACACATACATACCGTGAATATGCGAAGCTGTTTTTTCGGTGTTTTTATCAGTAATTAAATCAATTGCGTTGTATTGCTCTAAAAGTGTAATATTTTTATGCGCTTTTACTTGGCTTATTAATGTAGTTTGTACTGCTTTGCCAGTCGCATCAGCTGCATGCAAAATACGACGATGGCTATGACCGCCTTCGCGCGTTAAATGAAAGCGCTCTTTGCCTTTACTATCAAATTCCATATCAAAAGGCACGCCTTGATCAATTAACCATTGCAGGCAATCATGGGCGTTGCTTGCAGTGTAGTGGACGGCTTCTCTGTTGCACAAGCCGCCGCCAGCATCGAGTGTATCCTCTACATGGGATTCTATGCTGTCATTTTGTTTATCAAATACAGCAGCTATACCGCCTTGAGCATATAATGTAGAGCCTTCTGTCAGAGCCCCTTTACTAATTACGGTAACGTTACAAAAATTAGCTAAAGATAAAGCTAGTGATAAGCCTGCTGCGCCGCTACCGATAATAGCGACATCAGCAATGTGGTGTTTATTTTGGTTCATGTCAGAGGTACTTTGCGGTTACAATGCTCGTATAGAGCAATATTTGTTTTCAATATCTGTAGTTGTATCATATTTGTCATATTACTACGTAGTGATTTTAATAGCCTAACGCTGTTATTTATGAACTATTTTATAAAAAAATAATATTAAACAGAACTTTTTATTCATGTAGAGGTCAGAGTATTTGTGAACAATAGCGACACTATGAATAACAAGCAAAAATCAGACATAGGAGTACCGGCTCGAATGAGCGAGCAGGAATTAGATTTAGCGCTAGTAAAAAGGGTTCAGCAGGGTGATAAAAACGCCTTCAATCTATTAGTAAAGAAGTATCAAAATAAAATTGCAGGTTTGATATCACGTTATGTATCAAACCAAGGTGATATTGCAGATGTAGCACAAGAAGCATTTATAAAAGCTTATCGTGCACTTCCAAACTTTAGAGGTGATAGTGCCTTTTATACTTGGTTATACCGTATTGCCGTTAATTGTGCTAAAAATTACTTAGTAGCACAGGGCCGTAAACCGCCAGCAAATGATATCGACGCTGAAGAAGCTGAATTTTATGACTGTGCGGATTCGATGCGTTCAAATGCATCCCCTGAAAATCTACTTTTAAGCGAAGAAGTACGCGCTGTTATTTTTAATACGATTGATAGTTTGCCTGAAGATCTTAAAACTGCGATAACCCTAAGAGAAATCGAAGGGATGAGCTATGAAGAAATAGCAGTGGTCATGGATTGCCCTGTCGGGACGGTGCGTTCGCGTATCTTTCGTGCCCGAGAAGCAATTGATAACAAATTAAACCCATTAATAGGCGAGTCTTAGTATGACGAAAGCACACCTTAACAAGTTAGATAACGAAGTGTTATCGGCATTACTTGATGGCGAACAACATCTAACTGATGCAAAAATTGCAGAGCAAGATGTAACCACGTTTGGCCGTTATGCGTTAATTGGTGATGTAATGCGTGCTCAAAAAAATAATAATGACGTACATATTGATATTAGCGATAGCGTTGCATTAGCATTAGAAAGCGAGCCTGTTTATGCTGACTTCAACCAGCCAAACACAGAGCCTCAAGCAGTCACTGAAACTGTAAAAAATAATGTAGTTGCTTTTAATTGGCGCAAGCCTGTTGCCCAACTAGCGATTGCAGCAAGTGTGGCAATGTTTGCTATTGTGGGCGTTAATACACTTCCGCAAAGTAACAATCAGCAGCCAAGCGAAATCCCTTTACTGCAAACTACCCCTTTAACAGGTATGGCTTCGCCAGTAAGTTATTCATCTGAGCCAGCGCTTGAAAATGCTGAACAAGGCTTACGTGAATTGCAACAACAACGTATTGGCGCATTAGTTTTAGAGCATCAACGGCAAGCACGTGTTGCTAACTCGCTTCAAACAGCGCAAAATAGTATAAAAGCGCAAGAGGAAAAAACTAATTAAATGAAAGTAATCACTTTTGTTCTGTCGTTGGTAGTTAGCTTTACTGCATTTGCCAACGATATAAATCCTGCCAAAGATTTATTACTTAAAATGGCTAATGCCGTACATAACCGTAATTTTGATGCTTCATTTGTGGTTGTTAAGGGTAAAACAATGGAACCATATCGTTGGGTCCATGCCAAACAAGGCGACACAGAGCTTGAGCATTTAAGTTTACTCAATGGCGCAGGCCTTGAAATGGTTCGTGTTAATAATCAAGTCACTTATTTTGAACCGCAGTCAGAGCCATACTCTCTTAAAACTGATTCGATTGCTGGCCCCATTCCTGAAGTGTTATTTAAAGACATTGAGCGTTTGAGCGCACATTATGATTTTGTAATGGGTGGTAAAGGGCGCATTGCAGGGCGTGCGGCTCAATTAGTTCGAATTGAATCCAAAGATGAATTCAAATATAACTACTGGATTTGGCTTGATATGGAGTCGTCTTTACTTTTAAAAGCAGCGTACGTGAACCACGAAGGTGAGGCGCTTGAACAGCTACAGTTAACTCATGTTAGTGTTACTGAACAGCCTGCTAGTATGCTGTTGGAAGTACTCAATCGTAACTTTCCAACGCCTCTACCAGAAAGTGATTTAGGTGGTGCAGAGAATACAGCAAAGAATTGGAATATAAACTGGTTACCTAATGGCTTTGAATTATTAAAATCTGACAGACATAAACTCGATTTAAATAATGAGTTAACAGACTATTATTTATTTTCTGATGGTTTTGTTGAGATCTCTATATTTATACAGCGACCTTTACCTGGTAAGCGTTTAAGCGGTGCATTAACATCTGGTGCAACGACGGTATATGTGCATAATGGCGGTAATTTTGATGTATCGGTTGTTGGTAATGTACCGAGTATGACCGCAAAAGCAATTGCAGAGTCAGTTACCCGCGCATTATAAGCGATTTGTAAGGATTGTTATGATTGAACAAACCCTCACTATTGTGGCCCTTGATGGCCACATTGCTTATTTAGAAGCACAGCAAAAACAAGCTTGTGAAGGCTGCAATGGTCGTTGCGGCTCACAAGTGTTTGGCAAGTTATTTGGCACCGCAAAAAAAACCTTTCCATATAGATTCGACTTACCAGTCGAGGTCGGTCAAAAAGTTACTTTGTCACTTGATGATAGCCTCGTTGTTAAACATGCTTTTGCTGTATATATGTTACCTTTATTTTTAAGTCTAACGTTTGCATTTATTGCTTCTGAGTTACTTTTAATGGCCGAAGGCTGGCAAATCTTAGCGGCTGCTTTAGGTGGCATTACTGGATTTGTTATTGCTAAAACTCGCGTGAAATCGCTAAAGCACGATATAAAAGTTATAAAAATTCACCCAATTAGTATCCCTTTAACTCAAATAGATGGTGATTGACGCCAATTAAATGTAAAATTGCCGTTTTATACCAAAGTAACTTGGAAATACAGGGAACCGTGGTTTTTTAAATTATTTTATCTGACTGAATTATTTAAGTTAAGTAAATATAACTTATTGTTATTCAATGCATAAAATGTTTGTAACCCATCTTAAAAAGCGTGAGCTAAGTCTGTAATTTACAAACTCAGCTTATGGCATCCTAAAGCAAGTATTTTCAAGTCACTTAGGTATTCATATTTAGTCCATTAAAATAGAAGTATAGAATCCAGTTTATGAAGCATATCCGTAATTTTTCGATCATCGCCCATATTGACCATGGTAAATCGACCCTTTCAGATCGTTTGATCCAAGTTTGTGGCGGTTTAACCGACCGTGAAATGCAAAAACAAGTTTTGGATTCAATGGATATTGAGCGCGAACGTGGTATTACCATTAAAGCGCAAAGTGTAACGTTGAATTACAAAGCGAACGACGGCGAAACCTACCAACTTAATTTCATTGATACTCCAGGACACGTTGATTTTACGTATGAAGTGTCGCGTTCTTTAGCTGCATGTGAAGGTGCGCTACTCGTTGTTGATGCAGGCCAAGGCGTTGAAGCACAAACACTAGCTAACTGTTACACCGCTATTGAAATGGAATTAGAAGTAATTCCAGTACTTAATAAAATCGATTTACCGCAAGCAGACCCTTTACGTGTTGCAGAAGAAATTGAAGAAATTATTGGTATTGATGCCCTTGACGCAGTGCAGTGTAGTGCTAAAACAGGCGTAGGTATTGCTGAAGTACTTGAAATGATTGTAAGAGATGTTCCGCCACCAGTAGGCGACAAAGATGCACCTTTACAAGCACTTATTATCGATTCTTGGTTTGACCCATACCAAGGTGTTGTATCATTAGTGCGTATTAAGCACGGTGAATTACGCACTGGCGACAAAATAAAAATAATGTCGAACGAGCATATCCATACTGCCGACCAAGTGGGTGTATTTACACCTAAGCAAACTAACACCGGTATTTTAAGAACAGGTGAAGTAGGGTTTGTTATTGCTGGCATCAAAGAGATACATGGTGCGCCAGTAGGCGATACTATAACTCATCAAAAAAATGCGGCTCCACTTCGCTTACCTGGTTTTCAAAAAATTAAGCCTCAGGTTTATGCAGGTATGTTCCCAATTGCATCAGACGAGTATGAATCATTCCGTGATGCACTTAATAAATTAAGCTTAAACGATGCGTCGTTATTCTTTGAACCAGAGAATTCAACTGCACTAGGCTTTGGTTTCCGCTGTGGCTTTTTAGGCATGCTACACATGGAAATCATTCAAGAGCGTTTAGAGCGTGAATACGATATTGATTTAATTACTACGGCACCTACGGTAATCTACGAGATAGTTACCAAAGAAGGTACATTCCAGATTGATAACCCATCTGATCTACCTGCGGTAAACGATATTGTAGAAATTCGTGAGCCGATTGTTGAAGCAAATATTTTGGTACCACAAGAATACTTAGGTAATGTTATTACTTTGTGTATTGAAAAACGTGGTAGCCAAACAAAAATGACTTATCACGGAAAGCAAGTAGCTGTTACATACGAGCTGCCTATGGCTGAAGTGGTCATGGACTTTTTTGATAAATTAAAATCTACAAGTCGTGGTTTTGCATCACTGGATTATAATTTTAAACACTTTCAAACATCTGATATGGTGCGTGTTGATATTTTGATCAACAGTGAACGTGTTGATGCACTTGCGATTATTGTTCACAGAGATGGTGCACAATCTCGTGGTCGTCAGTTAGCTGATGCATTGAAAGAACTTATTCCACGTCAAATGTTTGATATTGCGATTCAAGCAGCGATTGGACAGCATGTTATTGCACGTACCACAGTCAAGCAATTACGTAAAAACGTAATCGCTAAGTGTTATGGCGGTGATGTGAGTCGTAAGAAAAAATTACTTAAAAAGCAAAAAGATGGTAAAAAACGAATGAAGCAAGTAGGTAATGTTGAAGTGCCTCAAGAAGCGTTTTTAGCTATTTTAAAAGTTGGTAAATAAAAACAAAGGATTATAAATGGCTGGTTATTTTTCAGTTTTATTGGTGCTATTAACTTTAGGCTCAGGCTTAATATGGTTAATAGATCACTTACTGTATGCACCTAAAAGACAGGCGCGCTTAGCGATAGCGCAAAAGTCTGCAGGTGCGCCGTTAGATGATGAAACAGCAGCATTAATAGCACCAGAACCAGTAATAACAGAAACGGCAAAGTCGATTTTTCCGATGATTGCTGCAATTACTATTTTTAGATCATTTATTTTTGAACCGTTTCAAATTCCATCGGGTTCAATGATGCCTACGCTGCTAGTTGGTGATTTTATTTTAGTGCAAAAGTACTCATATGGAATAAAAGACCCTGTTTGGCGTACCCAATTAGTTGATATGGGTGAACCTGAACGTGGTGATATTGTTGTTTTTAAATACCCGTTAGATGAAAAAGTTGACTATATTAAACGTACAATAGGTTTACCTGGCGATAAAGTTGTTTATCGTGATAAACGTTTATATATTCAGCCAAATTGTAAAGAAGGCGAAACCCAGCAGGGTGAGCTTTTATGTAATGAATTCAATAAAATTGATTTTAAATTAATTAATGATAATGAATTTAAACAAGGCCCAATGCCTCTAGCTCGCGTAAATGAAAATTTAACAACAGTTACGCATGATATTTTAATCAACCCACAAGCGCCTGAAAGAAAAGGGCGTTATTACCAGCAACCGGGCACGCCTTCTGATGAATGGACTGTTCCTGCTGATCATTATTTTATGATGGGTGATAACCGCGACAACAGCCAAGATGGTCGCTTTTGGGGCTTTGTACCAAAAGAAAACTTGGTGGGTAAAGCTGTCTTTATATGGATGAGTTTTGAATTTGAGAATGGCCCTGATGATATTTTACCAGGATGGGTTCCAACTGGTGTTCGCTTTGAGCGCCTAGGTAATATTCAGTAACAATGAAAAAAAATGTAACAGAATTATATGACAAAATTGGCTATGTATTTACTGATCAAGGTTTACTTGAGCAGGCAATGACGCACCGCAGCCACAAAGGTCAACATAATGAGCGACTAGAATTTTTAGGTGACTCTATTTTGAGCTTTGTGATTGCTAATGCACTTTATGCCAAATTCCCTAAAGCGCGTGAAGGTGATTTAAGCCGTATGCGCTCAACACTTGTACGAGGTCAAACTCTTGCCGAGTTTGGTCTTGAATTTGGCTTGGGCGATTATTTACGCTTAGGTCCGGGTGAGCTTAAAAGTGGCGGATTCCGTCGTGAGTCAACGCTTGCTGATGCAGTAGAAGCTATTATTGGTGCTGCATTTCTAGATTCAGGTATCGACCGCTGTGGCGAGCTTATATTAGCGTGGTATGAATCTCGCTTGGATGCTATTTCACCAGGGCTTAATCAAAAAGATCCGAAGACCCTGCTGCAAGAGCATCTACAAGGTCGTAAGTTGCCTCTTCCAGGTTACACTGTGGTTGATACTAAAGGCCAGGCACACAATCAAACATTCACGGTTGAATGTATTGTTGATGGAATGGATAGCATAATTTCTGTTGGTAGCTCACGCCGCAAGGCTGAACAAAAAGCTGCCGAAAAAGCATTGAAGATAATTAAAAATGAATCTTGATACCCTAATACAGCCTCGTGAAGGTGATGTAGATACGTTTTGTGGCATGGTCGCAATTGTAGGACGTCCAAATGTTGGTAAATCGACTTTACTCAATGAGATCATTGAGCAAAAAGTAAGTATTACCTCACGTAAACCACAAACAACGCGCCATCGTATTATGGGTATTCATACCGAAGGTAAACATCAAGCTGTTTACATCGATACGCCAGGGCTACACGTTGAAGAAAAGCGTGCTATTAACCGCTTAATGAACCGTGCAGCGTCTAGCTCAATCGGTGATGTAGAGCTTATTATATTTGTAGTTGAAGGCACTCACTGGAATGCTGATGACGACATGGTACTGAACAAAGTATCGCAAAGTGGTAAGCCAGTATTATTGGTTATTAATAAAATAGACCAAGTTAAAGACCGCGATCTTGTATTGCCTCATATGAAGTGGTTAGGCGATAAGTTTGATTTTGTTGGTATTATGCCTGTGTCTGCAAAACAGGGAAAAAATATAGACTTAATCAAAGCTGAAGTAACTAAGCGCTTACAACCGTGTGAGTTTTACTTCCCTGAAGATTACGTCACAGACCGCTCAATGCGCTTTATGGCGGCTGAAGTTATCCGTGAAAAATTAATGCGCTTCATGGGTGAAGAATTACCGTATTCTGTTACTGTTGAAATTGAACAGTTTAAATGGCAAGACAACGGTATTTGGCATATCAACGGATTAATTCTTGTTGAGCGCGAAACACAAAAACGCATGGTTATTGGTAATAAAGGCGAAAAGCTAAAAACCATTGGCCGTGAAGCCCGTAAAGACATAGAGGAAATGCTTGATAATAAAGTGTTTTTAGAGCTTTGGGTGAAAGTTAAATCTGGTTGGGCTGATGATGAACGAGCACTACGAAGTTTAGGTTATGGTGAAGACTAAACCAATAATTAGTATTATCTATGGATAGCGACTTCTACACTGCTTATTTATTGCATCGACGTCCTTACAGTGACTCACAAGTAATGCTTGATATGCTTGTAGAAGGCGTTGGGCAACTTAGAATGATTGCACGCATTAGTGGCCGCCAGGCCACTAAACATAAAGCTCAGTTACAACCTTTTCAACCACTACTTGTCCATTACAGTGGTAAATACGATCT
Organism: Pseudoalteromonas sp. BSi20495; assembly: GCF_000241185.1. Classification (NCBI taxonomy): domain Bacteria; kingdom Pseudomonadati; phylum Pseudomonadota; class Gammaproteobacteria; order Alteromonadales; family Pseudoalteromonadaceae; genus Pseudoalteromonas; species Pseudoalteromonas sp. BSi20495. The sequence continues at coordinate 25,540 of NZ_BADY01000041.1, read as the reverse complement.
AAAATACATCAATAAGTTTGAGCTACACGGCACACCACTTTTTTTAAAAGGTGATGAGCTTTATTGTGGCTTTTATTTAAATGAATTAACTAACCGAATAGTGCCTATTAATGAACCTATAGAACAGGTTTTTCATCTTTATAAAACGCATTTAGAAAACCTAAACAGTGGGGCTAATTTACAAGCTGTACTTCGCTCATACGAGTTTCAATTATTAGAGCTACTTGGCTATGGCGTCGATTTTAGTTTTGATGCCAGTGGTGAACCAATAGACGAGACGCAAACGTATAGTTACTTTCCTGAGTTTGGTTTTTTAGTGCAAGAAGATACGCGTTCTGGCTTTAGCGGTTTACAACTAAATGCGATAGCAAATCATGACTTTAGCCAAACTGATGTGTTATATATGGCAAAACAATTAAGTCGATATTTATTAAAGCCTTTGTTAGGTAATAAGCCATTAAAGAGCCGTGAGCTTTTTAGTGCTTCTCAATAATCGTAATTTTACAGGTAAAATAATGAAAGATATTCTTTTGGGTGTAAACGTTGATCATATTGCAACGCTTCGCCAAGCGCGTGGAACTACATATCCAGACCCTGCTCATGCAGCCAGTGTTGCTGAGCACGCAGGCGCCGACGGCATTACAATTCACTTACGTGAAGACAGACGCCATATTCAAGACCGCGACGTTTACGTGATGGCTAAAACGATTCAAACACGTATGAATCTTGAAACAGCTGTTACCGATGAAATGATAAAAATAGCGCTTGAAGTAAAACCTGAGTACGTGTGTTTAGTACCTGAAAAGCGCGAAGAATTAACAACCGAAGGTGGCTTAGATGTAGCGGGTAATATAGATAAAATTAAAGCCGCAACAAAAACGCTTACTGACGCAGGCATTAAAGTATCGTTATTTATTGATGCAGATAAAGTGCAATTAGATGCAGCCAAAGAATGTGGTGCTCCTTATGTAGAGATACACACAGGCGCGTATGCTGATGCAACAAATGATACCGATTTACACAAAGAGTTAGAGCACATTCGTGAAGGTGTTAAATACGCAGCGAGTTTGGGGTTGATTGTTAACGCGGGACATGGTCTTCATTATCATAATGTAAAACCGATTGCAGCAATGCCAGAAATTTACGAGCTTAATATAGGTCATGCTATCATTGCTCGCGCCGCGATTGATGGATTGGAAAAAGCAGTCCGCGATATGAAACGCCTAATGCTTGAAGCACGAACTTAAGTTATTTTAGTTAAAAAGACACGCTTATTATAGCGTGTCTTCTTTAGATTTTTCAGCTGATTTTGAATCGAGAAGTAAGCTTTCAAGTTCATCTTGTAGCTCAAAAAGCTCAGGTTCTATACTCTCAAGTATACATTCGCTCTTAAGTGATGTTTCGATGGTCTCTGCCAATGACTTAAGTCTTGGTACACCTGTGTAACAACACGCTCCATGGAACTTGTGGACAATGCTTAGCACTTGTTTACAACTGGTATCATCAATTGCTTTTGCAAGTAAGCTAAGTGTTTCAGGTATGCTTGATAACAGCATGTTGAGCATTTCAAGAGCAAGCTCATTTTTACCACCAGCACGTTGCAGTGCTAATGCCCAATCTATACGATTACTTTCGAAAGGAGCAGGGCTTTGTGGTACTTCATTTTTGGTTTTATCACGATTAACAGGTGTCTGCGGGCTATGATCGCTGATTATCTGTTTCAACATGTCTTCATCAATAGGCTTGGTTAGGTAACCTTTAAAGCCATCTTTAAGTAGCTGCTCTTTTTCGCTATTCAGTGCATGAGCAGTCACTGCAATGATTGGTGTATCTTCGTTTAGAGATGACTCTTGAATAAGTTTACATGCAGTAATACCGTCCATAATTGGCATTTGTATATCCATAAAGATGACATCATATTTATGGCTTTTACTTAAACTATAAGCCTGTGAGCCGTTATGAGCGGTTTCTATTACTTCAATCTGTTCACTTAATAAAGTATGGAGAAGCTTTAAATTAGCATCGTTATCATCAACGACAAGTACTTTAAGTGGAAGTAACTGGTGTTCATTCTGCTCAATATTATGAACAGGGTGGTCTAGTCTGTATGGTGCTGCAAGTACTTCACACAGTTTTCGGTGGTTAAGTGGTTTACTTAAACACGCATCAGCACCACTGCCTATAAACGCTTCTCGCATATTGTGCGAAACTGTATTTAACATTAAATATAAGTAGTCAGTCGATTCGCGAACTGATTTTACATAGCTTTTTAATTGCTGCATATCATCAACAGAAGCCATGTGACCTATTAAGCAAATATCGTATTTATGCTCTTTATTTGTTATAGCGTCTAAAAAACTGGTTTCGTTAAAGCAGGCTGTAACTGATGTTTGCCACTGTGTTAATAACGATAGAACAGCGTGATGAGTATGCTCATGCGGTTCTAAATATAAAATACGTTTACCAATGAGAGATTTACTCGGTAAATCGTTGGTAAATACGTGATTCGGTAATCTAAATATACTGTTGAATGTGAAACACGTGCCGTTACCAGGTGCTGAGTTGAGTGTTATTCGGCCATTCATTGCTTCAACAATATGTTTGGTAATGATAAGCCCCAAGCCCGTGCCACCGAATTTTCGGGTAATACTTGAATCAGCTTGGCCAAATGGGGTAAACAGCGAGTCTTGTTTATTCATAGGAATACCAACACCCGTATCAGTTACTGAAACTAATAAAGAAGCACGCTCTTCATCAAGTAATCGGTAACTCACATCTACTTTTATAGAGCCTTTTTCAGTAAATTTTATAGCGTTACTTAATAAGTTTATAAGTATTTGTTTAAAACGAGTTGGATCGCCAGTTAAGTCATCAGGGACTTGTTGATTAATATAAATAGATAATTCAAGTTGCTTATCATGAGCACTCGGAGCGAGCAATGTCATTACTTCGTTTATGGCATCCCTAAGTTGAAACTGAATTGATTCAAGTTCCATTGCACCGGCTTCTAATTTAGAAAAATCTAAAATATCACTAATAATCGTCATCAGGCTATTTGCAGAAAGTTCAATTGTGTCTAAATAGTCTTTTTGGTGTTTATTTAGCGGTGTTTTATAAAGTTGTCGTGTAAAACCAATCACCCCATTTAAAGGGGTACGTAGTTCGTGACTCATTTTAGCTAAAAAATCAGACTTAACTCTGTTGGCATCTTGCGCTTCTTTTTTTGCCATCGTGAGCTGGATATTTTGAGTTTCGTACTGCTCTAATGTTTCACGATAATCACTGGTTGCTTGATCGATGTTTTTTTGCATTTCATCTTTTTGCATTACCATTGTATGGGCTATCGTATTTAAACCTTCCCGCAATAGTTCAAACTCACCGATCATGGTATCAGTTAGTCCCGTATTTCTTTTTCCTTCAACCAACTTGTCGGTGGCAAGTACGAGTTTATTAAGCGGCGTCATAAACATACGACTAAGTCTTAATGCTAAAATAGCGGCAAACACCAAAGATAGAATAATAACAATACCGCTTATTAATAGCGCACGTTGTTGGCCTATTACAGCTTGATCTTTATTTAGCTGTAAAATAACCGTGCCTAAAGGTGATTGTAATTGAGTCGGTTCCCATTTCAAATCTTGGTTAGTGTGATTAAAAATGGGGGTAAAAAACGTGACGAGTTCATCTGACTTTTGCACTTGAGTAGTATTTAAGTTTTGCATTACTTTTTGATTAATTAATTTATCAAAAGAGCGATGATAATTACTGGTCATGATGAGCTGATTATTATCATCAAAAATGGCAATCGATTTTACTGTGGGTGAGTGCTTATTATGGGTATAGCTAATTAGTCGATTAAGCAGTTGTTTGTTTTTTTCTTGTAGTGGTTGTTCAAGCGCAATTGCTAAAGGCTCTGAAATAGTAGTCCCTTGTTGATATAAAATTTCATCAAGCTCAATGTAACGATTTATTGTAAAATACCCACCAAGTAACAATCCAATGATCACCGTCGGGATCAGGGTCAGTGTTAAAACAGAATCGCGTAAGCCTAATTTGGTCATAATGGAAGCATTTTTATCATTATTAGTATCCTTTGAGTATATACGGATCAACACCTATTCTCAAAGCATCTACCATCGTTGAAGATCAATTGTTTTAACCAATAATTATTTAAGGTAATGCCAAATGGCACAAATTTTTAAAGCTAAAAAACAGCCGCTACAAAAAAAGTCAGTGGTACTTGATATAACAGCAATGGATCATCAAGGGCGTGGTATAGCTAAGCATAATAATAAAGTGTGTTTTGTTAGTGGTGCTTTACCTAACGAACAAGTTAAAGCAACAATAATCGATGATAAAGCCCGCTACAGTAGCGCGGCAACGCAAAAGGTTATTAAAGCAAGTGATGCACGCGTAACCCCTTTTTGTGAACATTATAATCACTGCGGTGGCTGTCAATTACAGCATTTAGAGACAAGCCAACAAGTCATCGAAAAACAAACGGCGGTTAACCAGTTATTTGAAAAGTTCGCCAAACAAAAAAACTTAAATTGGGAGGCGCCATTATTAAGCAAGTCAACGCATTACAGGCGCAGCGCCCGTATTGCTGTTATGTTTGATAAAGCGGCTAAAAAAATACGCGTGGGTTATAGGGCAAGTGGTTCTAAAAATATTGTTAGTATTAACCAGTGTGCAGTATTGAGTGAAGCATTCGCAGATGTATTTACACTTTTTGATAGTTTAATTAATCAACATAAATCGCTGCACAGTATCAGTCATCTGCAATTGTGTGAAAGCGACGAGCACAGCTTTGTTGTTATTCGTCATACAAAAACAATCTCCGACGAGTTTAAAATATTAGTCGAGCAGGCTACTGTAAGTCATAAATATGAGATTGTATGGCAAAGTGAAAGTGACGTGATTGAACATTCACACTTTGCGATGCCGTATTATTATTTAAAAGAATTTGATCTTAAGTTTGAATTTGGTTTAGGTAATTTTATCCAAGTAAACGCGCAAGTTAATCAAGCTATGCTAAAGCAATCCGCAGACTGGCTTAATTTAAATGGCGATGAAAGCGTATTAGATTTATTTTGCGGCATTGGTAACTTTTCACTCGTGTTGGCAAAACAAGCAAAAACAGTTATTGGCGTAGAAGGTGTTACCTCAGCGGTTGCAATGGCGGCTCAAAATGCGCAAACTAACTCTATTACCAATGCCGAGTTTTATTGCTTTGATTTAACGCAAAAAATACAAAATGCGCCGTGGTTTAGTAAAGATTTAGATGTATTAGTGTTAGACCCATCTCGTACTGGTGCAATGGCTGTTTTAGAGCAACTACCTTTAAAGCAGTTTAAAACAATTTTATATGTCTCTTGCGACCCTGTTACTTTAGCCCGTGACAGCGCTATTATTTCGCAAGCAGGCTTTGAGCTTAATAAAATAGGGCTAATGAATATGTTTCCTCATACAGGACATATCGAAACTATGGCGTTATTTCAACGGAGGTAAAGCGCATTATGGTAGCTACACGTCAATCACATCAGCAAGTTGAAACAGGTGATTTTGCGACTCGTCTTAAAGTACTCAAACTTTGTGCTGAAAAGGCGGAGATGCTTAATCAAGCGCAAGCACTGTGTGTTAACAGTAATAGTCAGAGTCGACAAAATACAGCCATTGAAATGGTTGAGATTTTAGTTGAGTTAAATCTTGATGCTGAATCGTTAGCGACGGCGTATTTAACCCCATATTTTTTAGATGGCTTAGTGCCTTTAGAAGTGATCGAAGAGCAGCTAGGTAGTAATGTGGCCATACTGCTAACAGGCGTTGCGCAAATGGCGACTATTAGCACTTTATCGCATCAAGGCAAAGGCACGGTGCAAGTCGATAACATTCGAAAAATGCTGTTAACCATGGTTGAAGATGTCCGTGCAGTGGTTATCAAGTTAGCTGAGCAGGTTTGCCATTTACGTAACGTAAAAGATGCTGGCGAAGAAGATCGCGTTATTGCTGCAAAAGAAACTGCCGATATTTTTGCCCCACTAGCTAATCGACTCGGTATTGGGCAATTAAAGTGGGAGCTTGAAGATTTATCGTTTAGGTATCTTCGTCCAGATATTTACAAAAATATTGCTAAGCAACTTGATGATAAACGTTTAGCACGCGAAGCTTATATGGAAGATATGGTGGAGCAAGTCAAAAGCCGTTTGAGTGAAGCAGGCATAGAGGCTGAAGTTTACGGTCGACCTAAACACATTTACAGTATTTATAAAAAAATGGCGCAAAAAAACTACGAATTTGATCAACTGTTTGATATTCGTGCTATGCGTATTGTGGTTGAGCGCTTGCAAGACTGCTACGGTGCGTTGGGTATTGTGCATACCAATTGGCGTCATCTTAATAAAGAGTTTGACGATTACGTCGCGACGCCGAAACAAAACGGCTATCAGTCTATTCATACCGTGGTATTTGGCCCTGAAGGTAAAACAGTAGAAATTCAAATTCGTACCCAAGATATGCACCAAGATGCAGAACTGGGTGTGGCAGCGCATTGGATATATAAAGAAGGCGCATTGCCAGGGCGCGGCTCGGGTTATGAGCAAAAAATTAGCTGGCTACGTAAATTACTGCAATGGCAAGAAGAAGTGGTTGATGGTGGCGATTTAGCTGAAGAGCTTAAAAATCAGGTGGTTGAAGACCGCGTATACATATTTACACCCAGTGGCGATATTATTGATTTGCCACTTGGCGCTACACCGCTTGATTTTGCTTATTATATTCATTCGAACGTTGGCCACCGCTGTATTGGTGCAAAAGTATTTGGCAAAATAGTGCCGTTTACGCATCAACTTACAACGGGGGATCAAGTAGAAATACTGACACAAAAGCAACCTAACCCGAGTAGAGATTGGTTAAACCCGTCACTAGGTTACATTAAGTCATCGCGTGCAAGAGCTAAAATACATCATTGGTTTAAGCAACTTGATCGCGACAAAAACTTAAGTGCTGGTAAAGAAATACTTGATAATGAACTGCAAAAATTAGGTTTAAGCTATAAAGCTCTAGAGCCAGCAATAAAGCGGTTTAACTTTAAAGAGCTTGACGATTTAATGGTTGCCATTGGTGCGGGTGATGTACGCCTCAATCAAATGCTAAATTTTGTTACCGACCGCACAGAAGACGAACCGGTAATTCGTATTAAAGCACCCAGTAAAGTAACGGGTGATAAAAACGGCATTGTAGTTGATGGCGTTGGTAGCTTAATGAGCCATGTTGCAAAATGTTGCCGCCCTGTACCTGGCGATGAAATTATCGGCTATATTACGCAAGGGCGTGGTATTGCGGTGCATCGTGAGGATTGTGACTCATTTAACCACCTTAAGGCACAACACCCAGAGCGTGTTATTGCAGTGAGTTGGTCAGACGATATTAGTGGTTCATACGCACTAAGTATTAAAATAGAAGCAACCGATCGTTCAGGGCTAATACGCGATATAAGCTCAGTACTTGCTAACGAAAAAGTCAACGTACTTAATATGAATGTAAATACAGTTGAAGATAATCAGTTAGCAGTGTTCACAATGCAAATAGAAGTACATGACTTATCGGGTACTAACCGTGTTCTTTCTAAGTTACACCAAATTGAAGGTGTACACGATGCCAAGCGTGGTCATTAACCATGAATGATAATGCAGCGCTTACACAACTTCTTAGCATAATGAACACACTGCGAGATCCCAAGGGCGGTTGTCCGTGGGATCTCAAGCAAGATTTTAAATCTATTGTGCCGCATACATTAGAAGAAGCATACGAAGTTGCTGACTGTATTGAGTCAGGCAACTTAGGTGAGCTTAAAGGTGAGCTCGGTGATTTGTTATTTCAAATCGTGTTTTATGCCCAACTAGCTCAAGAGCAAAACCTATTTGATTTTAATGATGTAGTTGAGCAATTAAACAGCAAATTGATCCGTCGACATCCACATGTATTTGCCGATAAAAAAGTACTCACTGCTGAGCAATTATCGCAGCAGTGGCAAGCAATAAAAGCGCAAGAACGCAGTACCAGAGCAAAAAGCGAATCACCTTCCTTTTGGCAAGATATTCCTGCAAATATGCCAAGTTTAAGCAAAGCTAAAAAAATCCAACAACGCGTGGCTTCTCTTGGTTTTGATTGGCCAACGTATCATGGTGCTCTTGATAAAGTGAGCGAAGAAGTGCTTGAAGTAAAAGAAGCGATTGAACAGGACCCTTTGTCGGATCATACCGCAGAAGAACTTGGCGACTTACTTTTTGCAACCGTGAATGTAGTACGCCATGTAAAACGCGACCCTGAGCAACTTCTTCGCAGTGCCAATGATAAGTTTTCAACGCGCTTTGAAAAAGTCCAAGAGTATTTAAACGCACAAGGCAAAAGTTTAGATACTGCCACCTTTGAAGAAATGGATCGCGCATGGGATGCGATTAAAAAATTGTAATTAAATTATGCACATTTTTTGTGCGCACATTTGCTATTTTTAGCTGGATTGATAAGCCGTGTTTTGGTACAATTTCGCCCCGTCTTGATGATATACCCTTAGGCTCTTCTTTGGGTGTTATATTCCTTTTAATTCCTGATATTCTAGGGTTCGCATGAGTACAAAATTTATCTTCGTTACTGGCGGAGTTGTTTCTTCGTTGGGTAAAGGTATTGCAGCAGCATCGTTGGCAGCTATTTTAGAAGCCCGTGGTTTAAATGTTACCATTTTAAAGCTGGATCCTTACATCAACGTTGACCCAGGCACAATGAGCCCAATTCAACACGGTGAAGTATACGTTACAGAAGACGGCGCAGAAACTGACCTTGATTTAGGTCACTATGAGCGTTTTATTCGTACCAAAATGACTAGTCGTAATAACTTCACACAAGGCCGTGTATACGAAGACGTATTACGTCGTGAGCGCCGTGGTGAATACCTAGGTGCAACTATTCAGGTTATTCCACATATCACTAACGATATTAAGCAACGTGTATACGACGGTGCTGAAGGTTATGATATTGCTATTGTAGAAATTGGCGGCACAGTAGGTGATATAGAATCACAACCGTTTATTGAAGCAATTCGTCAGATGGGAACTGAAATTGGTCGCGAACGCGCGCTATTTATTCACTTAACGTTAGTGCCATTCTTAGGCCCTGCCGGTGAAGTGAAAACTAAACCAACTCAGCACTCTGTTAAAGAGTTACGCTCAGTCGGTATTCAACCAGATATTCTTATTTGTCGTTCTGACCGTAAACTACCAAATAATGAGCGTGCAAAAATCTCATTATTCACAAACGTAGAAGAAAAAGCGGTTATTTCACTGCCAGATGTAGACAGCATCTATAAAATTCCAGCATTATTAAAGTCGCAAGAATTAGATAATTTTGTATGTCGTCGTTTTCACTTAGATCCACCAGAAGCTGATTTAGCTGAGTGGGAACAAGTACTTTATCAAGAGTCTAACCCAACAGGTGAAGTGACAATTGGTATGGTTGGTAAATACATTGAATTACCAGATGCGTACAAATCGGTTAACGAAGCATTAAAGCATGCGGGCCTTAAAAACCGTTTAACAATTAATATCGAATACGTAGATTCACAAGATCTTGAAAGTAAAGGTGTTGAGTTACTCTCGCATTTAGATGCTATTTTAGTGCCAGGCGGCTTTGGCGGTCGTGGTGTTGAAGGTAAAATATTAGCGGCTAAATATGCGCGTGAAAATAAAGTGCCTTACTTAGGTATTTGTTTAGGTATGCAAGTAGCGCTTATTGAATATGCACGAAATGTTGCAGGCCTTAGTGATGCAAACTCAACCGAGTTTAATGCAAAATCTGCAGCACCTGTTGTTGGTTTAATTACTGAATGGCTAGATGCAGAAGGCAATGTTGAAACGCGTGATGCTGAATCTGATTTAGGTGGCACAATGCGTTTAGGCGCTCAAAAATGTCATTTAACACCAGGCTCTAAAGTACATGAAGTATACGGTAGTGATGAAATTGTTGAGCGTCATCGCCATCGCTACGAAGTTAACAACAACTTTGTAGAGCAATTAGAAAAAGCAGGTTTAAGCTTTACCGGTTTATCAGAAGATAAAAAACTGGTAGAAATTATCGAAAATAAAGATCACCCTTGGTTTATTGCCGCGCAGTTCCACCCGGAATTCACGTCAACCCCACGTGATGGTCACCCGCTATTTGAAGGGTTTGTAGCAGCCGCTCATATCCACCAAAAAGCGTCATCGTAATTTAAAAAGGCCGTGCATATTGCACGGCTTTTTTGTTTTAAGGGCTGACTAATACCAATTTTATTAAAAACATGAGCATTGTATCGCATTAAATAACTCACTCACTGCGTTAAAAATTACTCATATAGAACAACTATATGTCATAATTTCTGCCTTGTTATTGAGCTATTTTCTTAGCGCTATAATAGCTCACTAATTTAATGCAATTGGTATAAACTATATAAAACGTAGTAAAGTTAGTCGAACTCACCATTTTGGGAATATAGAGGAATCAAGATGTCAAAAATCGTAAAAGTAATAGGTCGCGAAATTATGGACTCGCGTGGTAACCCAACTGTTGAAGCTGATGTACATTTAGCTGATGGTTCATGGGGCCGTGCTGCAGCACCTTCTGGTGCATCTACAGGTACTCGCGAAGCATTAGAGTTACGTGATGGTGACAAAACGCGTTATTTAGGTAAAGGCGTATTAAAAGCAGTTGGTTATATCAACAAAGAAATTGCTGACGCTTTAGCTGGTCAAAATGCATTAGAGCAAAGTACTGTTGATAAAGTAATGCTAGATTTAGATGGTACCGAAAATAAAGAAAAATTAGGTGCCAATGCAATCTTAGCTGTATCACTAGCAACAGCAAAAGCAGCTGCACAATCTAAAAAGGTTGAGCTTTATGAACATATTGCTGACTTAAACGGCACGCCGGGTGTTTATTCAATGCCACTTCCAATGATGAACATCATCAATGGTGGCGAGCATGCAGATAACTCTGTAGACATCCAAGAGTTTATGATCCAACCTGTTGGCGCTACTAACTTCCGCGAAGGTCTACGTATGGGCGCTGAAGTATTTCATAGCCTTGCTAAAGTACTTAAAGCTGATGGCCATTCAACAGCAGTTGGCGATGAAGGTGGTTTTGCGCCTAACCTTGCATCTAACGAAGCGGCTCTTGCTGCAATCAAAGTAGCTGTCGCAAACGCAGGTTACGAGCTAGGTAAAGATATTACTTTAGCGATGGATTGTGCAGCTTCTGAGTTTTACGACAAAGAAGCAAACATCTACGACCTTAAGGGTGAAGGCAAAAAATTCACTTCTGAAGAATTTAACTTTTTCTTACAAGATCTTACTGAACAGTACCCAATCGTTTCTATCGAAGATGGTCTTGATGAGTCTGATTGGGATGGCTTTGCACATCAAACTAAGCTAATGGGTGATAAAATCCAATTAGTAGGTGATGATTTATTCGTAACAAATACTAAGATTTTAAAACGTGGTATCGACAACGGTATTGCTAACTCAATCTTAATTAAGTTTAACCAAATCGGTTCTTTAACTGAAACGTTAGCAGCAATTAAAATGGCTAAAGACGCTGGTTTCACTGTTGTTATTTCTCACCGTTCTGGTGAAACTGAAGATTCAACAATTGCTGATTTAGCAGTGGGTACTGCTGCAGGTCAAATTAAAACAGGTTCATTGAGCCGTTCTGACCGTGTTGCAAAGTACAACCAATTGCTACGTATTGAAGAGCAATTAGGCGATAAAGCACCGTACAACGGTCTTAAAGAAGTTAAAGGTCAGTAATTCTATTTTATATAGAATCTAATTTTTAATTTTAGATGATAAAATCCTCGCACAAGCGGGGATTTTTTATGCCTGATACTTTTATTCAAAGAGATGAAAATAAGTTGTAGGTGTTAAGCTTGCTGACGCGCACGTAGTGCGAAAAGGAAGATTCACAAATAATAACTCTTTGTTTAAGTCTTACTACTTTACAGAGCACTCAAAGCTGAAATTGCTGTTTTAAAATCTCGCCAGTAAAGCTGGTTTTTAGATAAAAGCCACGGGGCAGGGTTTTTATTATTTGCCCATTAGGGCCAATGGCATCAGTGACTATTTTGCTATGGGCCGCTTTTGGGCGTATTTGCATTGCATCGCCTAAATGGCCCGATATTTCGTCAATTCGGCCAAGTGCAATTAACTCCATTTGCTCTTCCCAGTCGCGCTGTAATAAAGCGTCCTGCTCAGGTGTGGGTTGCCATAAAAAGCCACTGCCGATTGTTCTATCAAATGGAGCAATATCACGCTCGCTTAAAATAGGTAGCCATAAAACGTGATTAAGCTTTTTGCGAACGCTGCTGGTATGCCACGTCATCCCCGTCACGTTCATTAGTGGCGTTACAGATACAAATGTTGTTTCCAGTGGTTTCCCTTTATAAGAAATGGGGAGTGTTTTTAGCTCTATGCCTAAATCTTCAAAATCGGGTAGTGGTTTAGAGCCTGCAGTTGCACCTAAAACGTATTCTATTAATTGTCCCGTCCAGCCTTTTTCTCGCAGTAAATCGTCAGGCGTTTTAAAGTTATACTCATTGGCTAATTGGCCAAGTGTCAGGCCTGCAATATTATCAACCCGCTTTATTAGGTCATTAATTGAATGTGGTTTTGTTGGTCGCATATCACTAATTTGAGTTGAATAAATCACCTTGTCATGATAGCAAATCAGCTAAGCCGTGGATATCTTTGCGTTTGTGTGTTTTTTGTACATGAGGTGTTTGCTGTAATTTTACACACGCTAAAAAGTGAGCGAATTAACTTAAGTAACTGAACTGCTTTGTAATTTTGTGTTTTATAGTTCAGCTTTAATTAAGTGAGATTAGAGTTGCAGGGATAAATACAGATGTATGAACAAGTTTATCCACAGATTCTGTGGAGAAAGTCAGTTTTTAGATCTCATATTGTGGATTTGTTTGCAAAATGAGCGTGTTTTACAAAAGTTATGCACAAGCTGTGGGTAAGCAGAGTAAAACTCGTAATAGTATTTGCCGTATTGCGGGTTATGTGGAACAATCATAAAAAATCGACTTACAAATGAGGCACTAAGGTGATTGATGCCGAAGGTTTTCGTGCCAATGTCGGAATTGTAATTTGCAATAATCAGGGACAGGTGTTTTGGGCCAGACGCTATGGTCAACATTCTTGGCAATTTCCCCAAGGTGGTGTTGATGATGGTGAAACCGCAGAACAAACCATGTATCGCGAATTATACGAAGAAGTAGGGCTGCGACCAGAAGATGTAGAAATAGTCGCAAGTTCAAAACATTGGTTACGCTATAAATTACCCAAACGATTAATCCGCCGAGACTCTAGTCCGGTGTGTATTGGGCAAAAACAAAAATGGTTTTTACTAAAATTACGCTGTAAAGACGAAGATGTAAATTTACTTAAAACCCATCATCCTGAATTTGATGATTGGCGCTGGGTAAGTTATTGGTATCCTGTAAGACAGGTTGTATCGTTTAAACGGGATGTTTATCGACGAGTAATGAAAGAGTTTGCTCCTTTCGCCATGCCTTTTAATAAGAGAGAACAACATAAAGATCATTGGCGAAGTAAAAGGTAGTAATTTCTCGATACAATAAAGGAGCAGGGTATGCTGGCTACACTGAGATCTATTGCGGAGTCTGTATCGCGACAAGCGAATTTAGACAGCGCATTAGTGTGCTTTGTGCAAATGGTGAAAGATGCCATGAAAACCCAGTGCTGCTCCATTTATTTTGCAGATTACAGCCAAGACAATTTTGTACTTATGGCAACTGAAGGACTAAACCCCGATGCGGTAGGTAAGTTTAGAATTGGTTTTACCGAAGGTTTAGTTGGCCTAGTAGCGCAACGCGAAGAACCTATTAATATTGCATTTGCTAAATCGCATCCGCGTTTTAAGCTCTCCCCTGAAGTAAATGAAGAAGGCTACAACGCTTTTTTATCTGTACCCGTTGTTCATCAAAAAAAAGTACTGGGTGTTATTGTTGTTCAACAAAAAATGGCGCGTGTATTCAGTCAAGATGAAGAGTCATTTTTAATTACGCTTTCTGCTCAACTGGCTTCACAGTTAGCACATGCCGAAATTAAAGAAGTTTTGCGCCAAGATGAATCATCTCATCAAACATCGGTATTAAAAGGCGTATCGAGTGCGCCGGGCATCGGTATTGGACAGGCATTTGTACTTTTGCCTAAACTTGATTTTAAATCGATTGAACTCAAAAAAGATCATGATACAACAGAGCAGCGCCGTTTGTTTACACAAGCCGTAGCTGCAACACGTAAAGAATTTAGTACCCTTTCGATGACGCTAAGTGATTCTATTCCGCACGAAGCTCTTGCTGTATTTGATGTTTACCAACAGCTGCTTGATGCAAAAAGTTTAGGCCACAATGTAGAAATGCAATTACAAGAAGGCTGGTGTGCTAAAAGTGCATTAAAAATTGTAATAGAGCGTTTAATATCTCAATTTAATGCCATGCAAGACCCTTACATAAAAGAGCGCGCCGTTGATGTTAAAGACATTGGCTTGCGGGTACTGCATCATCTTGTAAATACCGAACATGCTGTTAAAAATTACCCTCCCAATACAATTTTGATTGCCAATACGTTAACACCAGCAATGCTTGCAGAAGTACCAAAAGGGCATTTAACCGGTGTCGTTAGTGTAAATGGCTCAGCAAATAGTCACGCGTCTATATTAACGCGTGCAATGGGTATTCCTGCTATTTGGGGTATAGAGGATTTACCTTTATTGCAGTTTGACGGTAAATCAATGATTTTAGATGCATTTGCAGGGCGTTTATACATATCGCCATCGCAAATGTTAATGGATGAATACACCGAATTACAGCATCAAGATAATCTACTTAATAATCGCTTTTTAGCAGAGCAAGACTCAGAATCAATTACGCTTGACGGTGAGCATGTTAGCTTATTATTGAACGCAGGCCTTGAGCTTAATACCGAGCAAAGTAGTTCACATATTTGTGACGGTGTAGGGCTTTATCGAACCGAAGCGTGGTTTATGCAAAAAGGTCAGTTTCCTTCGCAATCAGAGCAAGAAAATTGGTATCGAGAAGTACTAACTAGCTATCATCCCAATCCTGTGGTTATGCGAACATTAGACATAGGTGGCGATAAGGTTCTTGATTACTTTAACATAACCGAAGAAAACCCATTTTTAGGTTGGCGTGGTATTCGTATCAGCCTTGATCACCCTGAATTGTTTTTAGATCAACTCAAAGCCATGCTTAAAGCCAATATAGGTTTAGGTAATTTAAAAATAATGCTGCCAATGATCAGCGGAACCGAAGAAGTAGACGAGTCACTCGCATTGTTTGAGCAGGCTTATTTTGAGCTAAGTGAAAAATACCCAGAACAACAAATAGAAAGACCCGATATAGGTATTATGCTTGAAGTGCCATCAAGCGTATTTATGCTGCCAGAGTGGTCTAAAAAAGTTGATTTTTGCTCCGTAGGCAGTAACGATTTAACGCAGTATTTATTAGCGGTAGATAGAGCAAATGCCCGAGTTGCTGAGTTGTTTAATCCCTATCACCCTGGCGTACTTAGAGTGCTTAATAAAATAGCCTGCGAGTGCGAACAGTATGAGTTACCTTTTAGTTTATGTGGAGAGTTAGGCGGCGATCCTGAAGGTGCAATACTCCTTATTGCTATGGGATACAGACGTTTAAGCATGAATCTATCATCACTTAATAAAGTTAAGTGGGTACTTAGACGTTTAAGTGTAAGTGATATGGAACAATTACTAACTGCATGTTTGGCGCAGTCGACTGCAAAGCAAGTACTGCGTTTAACACGTAATTTTATGTTAGAACATCACTTAGGTGACTTGTTTTACACGCCAAAATAACTAAGTGCGTCGAATTAATTTAAATACGAAGATGCTATTAGTTTTATAATCCTTTAATATATAAGTCTCCAAAGGGTATTTGAGATTACTATGTATGACTTAGGTTTGTTAGTCGCAAGCTGCGCACTACTAGGCTGTATTGTCGGGTTTTTAGCGGGTTTACTAGGCATTGGCGGCGGTTTAATTATTGTCCCAGTACTCAGTGCGTTACTGCTGTCATTTAATGTAACCTCAGCAGATCATGTATTAGTGATTGCTATTGCAACGTCACTTGCTTCTATTTTATTTACCTCCACCTCTTCAGCGTTGGCTCATCATAAAAATGATAATGTGCCTTGGGCAATTGCGCCTTGGGTTATGTCGGGTGTGGCTTTAGGCGCGCTTATTAGCGGCTTTGCAGCTAGCCTTATTCCAGAGCAAATATTGCGCACTGTGTTTGCTGTAAGTGTTGTATTTATAGCAGGGAGAATGGTGCTCTCAACTCGTAATAAACCAATGTCAGAAAAACCGTTACCAGCAGGTCCTATTTTAGGCGGGATTTCGGCAATAATGGGCGGGTTATCAGGTTTAATAGGTATTGGTGGCGGCGCATTAATAGTCCCTATGCTTAATTATTTTTCGGTTGATATAAAAAAAGCAATTGGTTGTGCCGCAGCCTGCGGAATTGTTATTGCATTATTTGGCTCTGTTGGCTATGTCAGTGCCGGCTGGCACGTGACTGATTTAGAACATGGTTTTGCAGGATTTGTGTATCTTCCTGCGTTATTTGGTATTGTATTAACGTCGTGGTTTGTTGCACCTATTGGTGCTAAAGCAACTCATTATTTACCTGTTAATACAATTAAGAAAGTTTTCGCGGTGCTGCTTGTAGTTATCGCAATTAAAATGGTTTTTAGCTAAAGGTTTATTTTTATGGCACTTGAGTTTCCTCAAATCGATCCAATAATTTTTTCAGTTGGGCCACTTAGCGTACGTTGGTACGGCTTAATGTATTTAATAGGTTTTGCATTTGCGATGTGGTTTGCAAATCGTCAAGCGTCAAAACCAAACTCTGGTTGGACTAAAGACCAAGTAAGCGATTTACTGTTTTACGGCATGTTAGGGGTAATACTAGGCGGGCGTATTGGCTACGTATTGTTTTACCAGTTTAGTTACTTTATAGAAAACCCACTGTATTTATTTAGAATAGATCAGGGCGGCATGTCGTTTCATGGTGGAACACTTGGCGTTATAACCGCCGTCGCAATTTTTTCGTGGACGCGCAAAAAATCGCTTCTTCAAGTAGGCGATTTTGTTGCACCACTTGTGCCTGTAGGGCTTCTTGCTGGACGTATTGGTAACTTTATAAACGGCGAATTATGGGGCCGAGTTACCGACGTGCCATGGGCAATGGTATTTCCAACGGGCGGGCCGCTTGCGCGTCATCCATCGCAATTATACGAAGCATTTTTTGAAGGCTTAGTGCTCTTTTTAATCTTGCAATGGTTTATTAAAAAACCGCGCCCAGCAGGCAGCGTAGCCGGTGTGTTTTTATTAGGTTACGGCGTGTTTAGGTTCTGTATTGAATACTTCCGCCAACCAGATGCACAACTCGGTTTATTTGCCGACTTTATTTCAATGGGGCAAATACTTTCGCTTCCTATGATAGTAGGCGGATTAGGGTTATTAATTTGGGCTTATAAGCAACCACAACACGTTACAACAGCTAAGGCATAATACAAAAAACATGAAACAATATTTAAAGTTATGTCAGCGTATTGTTGACGAAGGGCAGTGGGTAGAAAACAAACGTACAGGCACGCGTTGTTTAACTGTAATTAATGCTGATTTAGAATACGATGTAGCTAATAATCAGTTTCCGATGATCACCACACGAAAAAGTTACTACAAAGCAGCGATTGCTGAATTACTAGGTTACTTACGTGGTTACGACAGTGCTGAGCAGTTTCGTGATATTGGTTGTAAAACATGGGATGCCAATGCGAACGATAATAACGCATGGCTTAATAATCCTAACCGTAAAGGTGAGGACGACATGGGACGCGTTTATGGCGTGCAAGGGCGTGGTTGGCAACGCCCAGATGGTTCAACACTTGATCAGCTCGCTAAAGTTATTAATAACTTAAAAAATGGCATTGATGACCGTGGTGAGATAATCACGTTTTATAACCCAGGCGAATTTGAGCTTGGTTGTTTGCGCCCGTGTATGCATACGCACACCTTTTCGTTGCTTGGCGATACCTTATATTTAACGTCTTATCAGCGCAGCTGTGATGTGCCGCTTGGCTTGAACTTTAATCAAATACAATGCTTTGTATTATTGGCGTTAGTAGCTCAAATTACTGGTCATAAAGCGGGTAAGGCATACCATAAAATTGCCAATGCACATATTTATGAAAACCAACTTGAGTTGATGCGAGATGTGCAGCTAACACGTCAACCATTTGCATCGCCTCAATTAAAAATTAATCCAAAAATTAAATCGTTAGAAGATATAGAAACGTGGGTAACACGAGACGATTTCGAAGTAACAGGCTATCAATGCCACGAAGCGATTCAATATCCATTTTCAGTATAATAAAAGATTAAGGAAAACATAATGAAAGCAGTGATCCCCGTAGCGGGCCTTGGTACTCGCATGTTACCAGCAACAAAAGCAATTCCTAAAGAAATGCTGCCAGTGGTAGACCGTCCTTTAATTCAATACGTAGTTAATGAAGCAGTTGCTGCCGGTATTAAAGAGATAGTGCTAGTAACGCATTCAAGTAAAAACTCAATCGAAAATCACTTCGACACCAGTTTTGAACTAGAAGCGACTTTAGAGAAGCGTGTTAAGCGGCAATTACTTGCCGAAGTGCAAGCTATTTGCCCTAAAGACGTAACCATTATTCACGTACGCCAAGGTGAAGCCAAAGGCCTAGGGCATGCTATTAGCTGCGCGGCCCCGATTATTGGTAACGAACCATTCGTAGTTATTTTACCAGACGTAATTATTGATGATGTCGAGAGCGATCTTAAAAAAGATAACTTAGCAGAAATGATCGCACACTTTAACGAAACCAAGCACAGCCAAATTATGGTAGAGCCAGTACCAATGGCACAAGTAAACCAATTTGGTGTAGTTGATTTAGGTGACGTTGAGTTAAAGCAGGGCGAAAGCTCGCCAATTATGAATATGGTAGAAAAACCACCTGTAGACGAAGCACCATCAAACTTAGCGGTAGTGGGTCGTTATGTGTTAAGTGAAAATATCTGGCCTTTACTTGCAAAAACTCCGCAAGGGGCAGGCGATGAAATTCAGTTAACAGATGCAATTGCGATGCTAATGGAACACGAAAAAGTAGATGCATACGCTATAAAAGGCCGTAGCCACGACTGTGGAAGTAAAGTTGGTTATTTAAAAGCGACTATTGAATTTGCACTTCGCCGTGATGAATTTGCAGATGAACTAAAAGCATTTATTAAAGCGTTGATTTAATTTAAAAGATAACGTTAATAATAAAAAGGCGCCAACATGGCGCCTTTTTTAATGTTTAACCAGAGCTCTGGTTAAGAGATATACTAACATATTGAATTATGGTGATATTTAAATTTATTTTCTCTAGCCAGAGGTTTTCAGTGAAAACAAGGCGAATTTACGCGTCAATAGCTTTTGGGGATGAAGTTATTATCGAAATTTTGGGTTAAATACACTGTTGCAAACGTAGTATCTAAAAATACAACAACTCAAAAACTGTTGTTATTTTAAGGATTGAATATGTTTAAATGCGCGGTTTTTAAGTTATATTGTTTTTTTTGTGTTAATTGGCACTAAATTTGTATTAAATGTTTTCTTAAGGATAAAGGGACCCGCGTTAATTGTTTTTTAAAACACAATTAAAGCTGAAATGAGTTGTTCCCATGGCCTATTTAAAGTTAAACACTTAGTACCAACTTGCAATAATGTTTAATTAAGCGAATTGGTATAATTTATAAGAATGTTTAGCTGAAATGTAAGTGTAATTACACTGCTTTCAGGATAACGAATACATGTTTAAACATAAAAATAATAATAAAAATATAATTCTGAGTCTTTTAACGTTTGTATTTTGTACTGCCTGTGCTTCTACGTCAGAAGTAAACCAGTTAGAAAAACCAAGTAATTTACCAGAATATGTGTCAATCACGGCCTTAGAGCTTGCTCAGTTAAAAGATGCAGCAATGCAATGGCAACAAGCTAGAGCGGGCCTTGAGCGTATTTTAAGGCTCGAAAAAGAGATCACTTATTTAGTTGACCATATCGACATTATTAACACTAAAGCGATAACGCAATCCAACCAACGTTATACTCGTGCTGATACACGCAATCCTATAGCTGCTCATACCATAAAAGCGCTTTCGAAAGCGCCTAAACATAGCTACAGTAAAAAACGAGCTGTAAAATTAAATACGCTTAAGCATTCATTTTCATTACAAGTGGCATCAGTTAGCTCTGAGCCAAGCTTAAAAAAAGTATGGCAAAACCTGAACATACAGGCAGCTCCATTGTTTAGAAAAAAAATAGAGACTAACGTAGAGCAAATCCGTATTAACGATAAAACATTTTACCGCTTAAAACTGGGTTCATATCAAAAGTTAAATAACGCCAAAGCGGATTGCGAAGTATTTAAACTTTATAAACTCGATTGCATAGTAAGTAGTTACACAGATAAACCCATTAAACTATAGTTTAAACAAATAGTTGAGGTAGGCATGTTAATCGGGTTTAGGTTAAGCATTGGTGTAGGTTAACTAGCAAAATTATTCAAACACCTTTTAGGCATAATAATTGCTTTATCTTTTGTATATTTGAAAGAGGATGGCAATTATGCGCCTTTTATTACCCCTATTATTAGTTAACTTAGCCGCTTGCAGTTTGATACCGCAACCAGCGCCAAGTATAAGCACACACGCTCCTAAAGCGGCTATGGCACCTTACACAGTTAATGATTATGTAAATACGCTAACAGTGCAGCTCAGTCATTTAAAAGAGCCGTTAAGTCGTAATTCCCGCATTGGTGTAAGTAGCTTTTATTTTGCTGATGGGCTCGACACCAAGTTAATGACAGAGCAAGCTTCAGGGCTTAGCCAACAAATCCAAGAAAGTCTATTAACCCAAATGACCCAGCTTGGTTACCATACGGTAGAGTATAGATTAGACAATAATATAACATTATCGAGTAATGCCGATAATGTACTAAGTCGCGATTTAAATAAATTACGTAAACGTCAAAAAATTGACTTAATAGTTACCGGTACTGTGACTCGTCAGCAGCATGCATATATAGTAAATGCGCGACTAGTTAATATAAACAGCAAACAAGTTTTATCAGCAGGCAGTACCGAGATCCCTATTAATGTAATGTGGGGAAATGAAAAAATTCAGCAGCGCGACGGCCTTTTATACCGCAGCGAATACTAATTTGGAGCACAAAATGAGAAACCTACTAATTACATTATGTTTGCCATTGGGATTTGGCTGTTCGCAAATGTTTAATGGCATGGAGTCAGAACAAGTAGAAGAACCGCAAAGCAATAGCCCTGTAATGCTTGTAAGTGAGCAACGCGAAGTTGCGTCGCCTGTTGTAAATAATCAACTTTTTCAGTCTGGGTTGGTTGAGCAAAATAACTACACTAAATCAATGCCCGCCAAGCGTAAAAATATTAACCATTACGTGCGTGGCATAATGCAAGACATGGTCGAAAACTTACAGTACGTAAATGATAAAACACCACTTGCTGTTTCAAGCTTTGTATTTTTAGATGATAACTACAACGATGGCAGTTTATTAGGAAATCAGATATCAGAAAGCTTTATGCACGAACTGCATAGTTTTGGTATACCGGTCATTGATTTTAAAACAACCGACTTTATGCGAGTAACACCGGCGGGTGACTTTGTATTTAGTCGCGACTATTTAGAGTTAAATCAAGATCAAAATTTTAACTACGTCCTAGCCGGTACCTTAGTGAGCCACCAAGGGGGGGTATTAGTAAATGCTCGTATTGTTGGTTTGAAAAGTAAAGCGGTTGTAGGCAGTGCACAAGGCTTTATTCCTCAGTCAGTTGTTGATGCGCTTAACAGCAGCTACCGAACTGATGGCATAATGCTTAAGCAAGCGGATGAGTGAGGTGATTATGCGTTATACATTAAACAGCGTGCTTAGCGCTTTTAGCATGCTAGCATTGGCTGGGTGTTCTATGACACATATTACTCAACAGCAACAAAACACAAATACCCGCGTAGATGTAAACACACAGCATGAGCAAACACCGGAAATGCTGTCGTCGGCTAAAGTAGATGTACATGACGAATACGATTCATCACAACAATTTATGCCCCTTAACCACCATCAAACATTGGTTAATTATGTAGAGCAAATGGCCCTCGATCTAGTCGACACCCTCGAATCAGGTAATGATACTAATGCGCATTTAAATATTGCGGTTACAACCTTAGTTAATTTAGATGCCACACTAAACAACACAAATCAGCTTGGAAATCAAATATCTGAAACCTTAATCCATCAATTACAAAAATTTGGTTATGGTGTTGTTGATTTTAAAACCACAGAAACCATAGACGTAAATAGCCGTGGCGACTTTGTTTTATCGCGTGATATAGCAAAACTTAATGAAGACCAAATGGCCAGCCACGTACTTGCAGGTACTTTAATTTATCGACGTAATGGGGTTGCGGTCAATGCGCGTGTTATTAACATAGACACCAAGCAAGTTGTTGCCACTAGCCGAAAATTAATACCGTTATACGTACTAAATAAAGAAGATATATACTTATCAAGCAATTAAGTTCAGTTGTCGCTTGATATAAAAAACCAGATACCGTTATAATTCACACCTCTAAGCACACGCTTATTTGTGGCCTCTTAGTTAAATGGATATAACGGCCCCCTCCTAAGGGGCAGTTGCAAGTTCGATTCTTGCAGGGGCTACCAATTAAATCAATGAGTTATAATATTCTCTCATTCACCATCCTTTTCTGTGTAGCACATATGTAGCAGTGGCGTATATGTCTATAATCCAAGTTACAGTTACCTACTCACGGCAAGATCATTATAAATTGAACTTATAGAACAAGTTGCGATCAGATCAAGGCATAACAATCCTTTGGTCACTAATATGAGCGCTACTTTTCTGAAACACTTTAATTCAATTGCAGACCCTCGCATTGAACGTTGTAAAAAGCATGAACTTATCGATATTCTTCTACTCGCTATCAGTGCTGTGCTCTCTGGTGCAGAAGGCTGGGAGGATATTGAAGACTTTGGACATCTAAAGCTTGGCTGGCTAAAAAAATATGGCATTTTCAAAGAAGGAATTCCAAGGCATGACACCATCGCTCGTGTTATTTGTCGGTTAAAAGCAGATGAAATAGAAAGTGCATTTCAATCTTGGATGTCATCACTTATTGAAACCACAGGCGCTGATATCATAGCTATTGATGGTAAGACCGCCCGACGTTCATTTACGACAAAAGATAGAAAAAGTGCATTACATACTGTCAGCGCATGGAGTTGTCAGCACCAATTAGTGCTAGGGCAAACCGCCGTTGATAGCAAGACAAATGAAATCACAGCAATACCTGAGTTACTCACCATGCTCGATATTGAAAACAGTATCATTACGCTTGATGCGATGGGATGCCAACAAGAAATCGCGAAACAAATCATCAAACAAAAAGCCGATTATATTCTCGCACTTAAAGGCAACCACTCAGGTATGCAGGGCGAACTAGAAGCTTGGTGGCATAAGAGTGAACGTGAAGGTTTAACCAATAGTAATTCTGATGAGCATATCGAAATAAGCTCAGGACATGGTCGTATTGAAACAAGGACTTGCCAGCAGTTACTTATTAATAAAGGCTGGTTAGCCAAAACTTACCGGTGGTCAGGCTTAAATAGTCTCATTAAAGTTACTGCTGAAGTTCACGATAAGTCGGCAGGTACGGATACAAGAGAAATCCGCTGGTATATCAGTTCGCTAGACCTAAATGCAGAACAAGCATCACATGCTGTGCGTAGCCATTGGCAAGTTGAAAGTATGCACTGGGTGCTAGATATGACGTTTAGAGAAGATGAATCGAGAATACGTAAAAAGCAGGGACCGCTGGTATTTAATGTAATGCGAAAAATAGCGATGGCACTCTTTAAGCAAGATACAACGAAATCAGTCAGTATGGCGAGGAAAAAGAAAATGGCAGGGCTAGACGATGATTATCGCACAACACTGCTAGAGTCTGCGGTTAAAATGCGCTAGCCGTGGTTACCTACTATTGAAAGCTATTTAATTTGTTAGTTACACATTACTTTTATAAACTAATGTGTAAGTCTAATTCTTATCTGTAATTATTATTAATTAATGTTGTGCTTTGAGTTAGTAGCCTTGTGGATAAAAAATCAGCATACTAATGTTATTAAAAACATATTTAAAGGAGTGATAATGTCGGTACAAATAGAGGAACTAGTTAAACTACTTTACAGGGAACCTGTAAATTTATCTATTTCAGGGGCGTGGGGAGTTGGAAAGACATATTTATGGAAGGAAGTTAGTCAAAAGCTTCAAAGTGATAATAAAAAAGAAGTTTTATATATGTCCCTTTATAATATATCGTCCATAGATGATTTGTATACAAAGATCTCACTACATTCTGTGACTAACAAAGTTGAGAATGAAAATTTTAGTAAGATAAAACCATTTATAAATAGTATTACTGAAGTTTTCAATGGAGATAAATTTAAAAATACACTAAAGCATGTTACGTCTAATTTTTTAAAAGATCAGATAATTTGTTTTGATGATATTGAGCGGGCAACAGAAGATTTCGATGCTACTGATTTCTTATCCTTTATTTCCCATCTTAAAGAAGATAAATCATGTAGTGTGGTTTTAATTCTAAATGAAGATCAAATTAAAGATTCAGAAAGCTTTAATTTACACAGGGAAAAGTGTATTGATCATGAAATATATTACAGACCTACAACTGAGGAGAACATCAGGAAAGTATTTGAGGAAAGTGAGACCGAAGCTGCTCATGTGGCTTCATTTTTTAAAAAAGTCAAAGTAAGCAATATAAGACTTTTTCAAAGAATTAGATTTTTAATTTCTCAGTGTAAAGTGGATTTTTCAATAGAGAATCCATTGACATTTAATGATTGGACAAAAGGTTTACTTACATTGATTTGTTTGTATGTATACCTAAAATATGACTCGGAAAGACAAAACAAACCAAACCTTGAGGTTTTATTCAGTGATGATAGTGACATCGAGGATGATTATCTTTCTGAATATATCGAGTCTGTTATATTCCCAAACAAACTTTCAAAATCAAAACAGTAATAACAAAGACACCCATTCTAATTTTGCACTTTATGAAACGAAGTACTAGGCTTTATTTAGTGCAAAAAACAAGCAGGGTGTTACATGGAAACAGTAATAACAAAGACACCCATTCTAATTTTGCACTTTATGAAACGAAGTACTAGGCTTTATTTAGTGCAAAAAACAAGCAGGGTGTTACATGGCAATCGCAAGAAAGCGCCAAGTAAGTTTGGTC